>NZ_JAZKVY010000253.1:0-82042 GCF_036624925.1 Stenotrophomonas sp. A3_2 | reverse complement strand
AGGGGTGACGCCGGCAGCACCCGCCGAATGTACGCCCCTGTTGGCTGGTGGGCGCCTGGGTGGGCGCCAGCGCGCCCCCTTGGATGGGTTCCCGGCGGGTCCGGCACGCCCATGCCCTCCGCCTCCCCGCAGGACAGGAAGGCGCTGCTCTCAGCTCTGGCTCTGGCTTCAGAAAGCGGGCCGGCGGGCCGCAGGCCCGCCAGCGACACCCTCACCCGGCGACGATGTACTGCTGCAGCTGGTCCAGCTCGCGCCGCTGCGCATCGATCACCGACTTCACCAGGTCGCCGATCGAGATCACCCCCAGCACCTGCGCGCCTTCCACCACCGGCAGGTGGCGGATGCGGTAGTCGGTCACCAGCTGCAGGCAATGCTCCACCTGCTCGCCCGGCGAGACCGTCACCACCTGTGCGGTCATGATCTCGGCCACCGCCGTATCTCGTGAGGAACGATCACGCAGCACGATCTTGCGCGCGTAATCGCGCTCGGAAAGAATGCCGACCAGCCGCGGCCCCTCCATCACCAGCACCGCACCAATACCCTTTTCCGCCATCAGCCGGATCGCATCGATCACCGCCGCCTCCGGCGCGACCGCATGCACTTCAGGAGACTTGCCGTCCAACAGTTGCCGTACCGTGGTCATCTGCCTGCCCTCCAAGGGTGGGTTGCAGGGCAGAGTCTGCCACGGCGGATGCTAGCCACGTGTCAACCAGGTACAACGGCCGCTGCTTTGACTCTTCGTACAGCCGCCCCAGGTACTCACCGATCAGGCCCAGCGCGATCAGCTGCACCCCGCCCAGGAAAAGGATCACCGCCATCATCGTCGGCCAGCCCGCCACCCGGTCGCCATACAGCGCCGCCTTGATGATCACCCACACACCGAATACGAAGGCCACCGCCGCCGTTGCCAGCCCCAGGTAGGTCGCCGCCCGCAACGGCACGGTGGAGAAGCCGGTAATGCCCTCCAGCGCGAAGTTCCACAGCCGCCACAGGCTGAACTTGCTGGTGCCGGCCACGCGCGCATGGCGGTGATAGGGGACCGCGATCCGCTTGAAACCCACCCAACTGAAGAGCCCCTTCATGAAGCGGTGGCGCTCACGCATCTCGCGCAGCGCGCTCAGCGCACGCGGCGACAGCAGGCGGAAATCACCGGTATCGGCCGGGATCGGCGTGCGTGACAGACGACCGATCACCCGGTAGAACATCGCCGCCGTGGCGCGCTTGATCCAGGCCTCGCCGTCGCGGGCCATGCGCGTGCCATACACGTTGTCATGGCCCTCACGCCAGCGCGCGACGAACTGCGGCACCAGTTCCGGCGGATCCTGGCCGTCGGCGTCGAGGATCATCGCCGCGCCTTCGCGCACCAGGTCCAGCCCGGCGGTCAGCGCCGCTTCCTTGCCGAAATTGCGCGACAGCTTCAGTGCGGAAACCCGCGCATCGGACTGGGCCAGCCCGGCGATCACCTCCCAGGTGTCGTCGTGGCTGCCGTCGTCCACATAGAGGATGTGGCCGTCGAGTTCGGGCATGCCGTCGAGCACCGCGCACAACCGCGGATGCAGCAACGGCAATGCCAGGGCCTCGTTGTAGGCGGCGATGACGAAAGTAAGCCGTTCGCGGGTCATGCCCGGATTGTACGTTGCCGCCGCCCGCAGATCAGGCAGCGCGCGCTCACTCTTCCGAAAGGTACGCGGCCCCACCCAGCTGCCGTGCCTGGCGCTGGATCCAGGCCGCACGCCGCTGCACGTACGGCCCTGGCTTTGCCGCGTTGTAGCGCCGCGGCGCCGGCAACACCGCCGCCAGCCGCGCGCTATCGGCCGGGCTCAACCTGGCCGCGTCCTTGCCCCAGAACTTCTGCGCCGCCGCCTGAGCTCCGTACACGCCATCACCGAACTCGGCGATGTTGGCGTACATCTCCAGGATGCGCTCCTTTGGCCACAGCGCTTCGATCAGCACGGTGTACCAGACCTCCAGCCCCTTGCGGATCCAGCTGCGGCCCTGCCAGAGGAACAGGTTCTTGGCCACCTGCTGGCTGATCGTGCTGGCGCCCCGCAGTCGCCCGCCCTTGGCATTGTGGTCGCGGGCCTTCTCGATGGCCTGCAGGTCGAAGCCATTGTGGACGGGGAAGCGCTGGTCTTCGGCCGCCACCAGCGAGATCGGCAGGCTCGGCGCCATCTGGTCCAGGTCGCGCCACTGGTAATGCAGGCGATAGGACCAATCGGCCTCGCCCAGCGCCTCGCCATAGCGCCACAGCATGACCGTGGATACCGGCGGGTCGATGAACCGCAGCACCAGCACCTGCAGGCAGCTGAAGGCCGCCAGCAACACCGGCAGCCACAGCAGCCGTTTCCAGCGCCAGCGCCTGCGGCGTGGGCCTTCTGCTACGGCTTCCACCTTGTGCTGCTCTCCCCCTGCCCCCATTACTGGTGCATCCTTCTTCTATCTGGTTGTCGGCGCATTATCCGGCAACCGCCCCCGTTTACGCGCGATGTGAGCCGATGACCGCCAACCCCGATTCCCTGATCCGCTTCCTGCTGCCCGACGCTGGCGTCCGTGGCGTCCACGTGCGCCTGCAGGCCACCTGGCAGGAAATCCTGTCCCACGCCGCGTACCCGGACACCGCTGCCGAACTGCTCGGCGAGGCCTGTGTTGCCTCGGCGCTGTTCACTGGCCATACCAAGATCGATGGGCGCCTGTCGATCCAGCTGCGTAGCAGCACCGCCCTGCGCACCCTGTTCGCCGAATGCACCGCCGCCGGTACCCTGCGCGGCATCGCCCAGCTCAGCGAGGGGGCCGATGCGCCGCGCGACCTGTCCAGCCTGGGTGATGACGCCCTTCTCGCGATCACCATCGAAAACCCGGGCCTGGACCCGCGCGAGCCGCAGCGCTACCAGAGCCTGGTCGCACTGACCGCACCGGAGCTGGACGAGGCCTTCGAGGACTACTTCCGCCAGTCCGAGCAGCTGCCGACGCGCCTGCTGCTGGCCGCCGACCGCAATGGCGCCGCCGGCCTGCTGCTGCAGAAGCTGCCAGGCGATGAGGGTGACGAGGACGGCTGGGCGCGTGCCAGCGCCCTGTTCGAGACCCTGGGCAAGGCCGAACTGCTGGCCACCCCGGCCGAGCAGCTGCTGCACCGCCTGTTCCACGAGGAGAAGCCGGAACTGATGGGCGACAAGCCGCTGTCCTTCGCCTGCTCCTGTTCCCGCGAGCGGGTCGCATCGATGCTGCAGTCGCTGGGCGAGGACGAGGCACGTGCCGCGGCCGCGGACACCGGCGCCGTCGAGGTCCGTTGCGAATTCTGCGGGCGGGAGTATCACTTTCCTTTGACGGAGTTCGGCATACTGTTCCACGGTGCCGAGGGGACTGTACCGGCGCCCGAACGGCTTCAGTGAACAGCTTGTCTTGCATCTGGGGGGATCAAGGCTTGTTAAGAATTCATAAACACCCTACGATCAAGTTCCCGTCTCTACGGGAACTTCCGTTGTCCGTCCTTGTCTGAACTGGTCCGATGCGTACCTTCCTGCGTCTACCGCTGGCCCTGCTGATCGCCCTTGGCGCGATCACGGGCGCGCACGCGCAGAGCAAGGACACCCGGACCGTGCTGCCGGTATGGAACAAGGGCAGCGGCAAGGTCGAGGCATTGCTGTACCTGGAGCCCACCGGTGAACAGGCTGCCGGCGCCCGCTGGCACTTCGGCCGCAACTCGCTGGATGCGGCCTTCGGCCTGTCCTCCGGCGATTCGCTGGGCCTGCTCTGCAACAGCAGCAGCGGGACCAGCATGAGCGGCCTGGCCAGTCACTGCATGCTGGCCAGCCTGGGTGACGATGACGACCTCAACAGCCGCCGCTTCACCGGGACTGCAGCGCTGAACCGCGGCAGCGGCCGCCTCGGCATCACCGCGGGCGCGGGCCGTGAAACCCTGCCGGCGTGGCTGTCCGGCCCGAACAAGACACCCTCGCTGCGCGCCGAGCAGAACGATCTGACCGTGTTCGCGCAGAAGAACATCGGTCGCGAGGGTTTTGTCTCGATTGCCGGTACCTACGCCAAGGCGCGGCTGGTACCGTTGGCCGACGCAGCGCCGTCCATCGCCGACCGCTGGGACAGCAAAAGCCTGAGCATTGGCGCCGGGTACGGCAATTTCACCGGCAGCATCATCGGCCGCGTGATCGACGTGCCGGGCAAGCCTGGCAAGTGGGAAGGCCTGGGCATCGGCCTGACCTGGCGCACCCCGTGGTCCGGCCAGCTGACCGTTGGCGCCGAGAACGTGATCAGCCGGGGCAAGAATCCGTTCTCCCCGCGCAATGAAAGCAATGACGACGGCACCGTGCCGTACGTGCGTTACGAACAGGATCTCTGACCCGGCCCACGTGGGTCTTCACTGCACTGACTTCTTCCGGGCGCCGAAAGGCGCCCGTTGCATGTGCGCGCTCGTGATACACGCAGCGCGCTTTTCGGCGTACTGGATACCGCGCAACGCATGCCGACACACTGTGATACACATCAACGAGAACTTTTTTCGTCACTTTGCGCTAACAAACGAGACATCGTCAGCGCACGTGCACTTCAACCCTTTGATTTCCAGTGTGAAATTTCATTTTTACCAAAATCACAGGCTTGATTAACGCAGCTTTAATTCTTGGCCAACGCCCGCTACTATCGGTTCAGCCCTCGCGATTTGGGAGCGCTTTTCGCTCCCCCGCCGGGCATTAACCCAGCCAAGATTTCTTGGAGAGAGAGAGCCAATGAATTTCCAGTCCAACAAGCTGCGCGACGCCGTTCTGGTCGCGCTCGTTGCCGGTGTGGCGTCCACAGCCACCGCCCAGGCTCAGGAAGCGACCAACCTTGACCGCATCTCGGTCACCGGTTCGCGCATCAAGAGCACCGACATCGAAACCTCGCAGCCGGTCCTGAGCCTGACCCGCGCCGACATCGAAAAGCAGGGCGTGACCTCGGTCGCCGACATCCTGCAGCGCGTCGCCGCCAACGGCGCCGCGCTGAACCGTACGTTCAACAACGGCGGTGATGGCTCGGCCGGCATCAGCCTGCGCAACCTGGGTTCTGCGCGTACCCTGGTGCTGGTCAATGGCCGTCGCTGGACCACCGGTCTGGATGGCAGCGTCGACCTGAACACCATCCCGACCGCGATGATCGAGCGTATCGACGTCCTCAAGGACGGCGCGTCGACCATCTACGGTTCGGACGCGATCGCCGGCGTGGTGAACATCATCACCAAGCAGAACTTCGATGGCGCGGAAGCCAACTTCTACAAGGGCCAGTACAGCGCTGGTGACGGCGAACGCGAAGCAGCCGACTTCACCATCGGTACCACCACCGATCGCGCGTCGCTGATGCTGGGTGTCTCCTACGTGAAGGAAGACAAGGTCATGGCTGGTGATCGCAAGATCTCCGCCGGCGGCCCTCCGTTCTTCGACGGCCAGAGCAGCACCGGCATGCCGGGTTCCTACCTGCGCAATGATGAGCGCTATGTCCTGATCAACGGCGTGGAAACGCCGTTCAATGCCAACGTCCACGGCTACAACACCGCACCGGACAACTACCTGCTGACCCCGCAGGAGCGCACCTCGCTGTTCGCATCGGGCTCGTACAACATCACCGACAACGTCACCTTCCGCACCGAGGCGATGTACAACGAGCGCAAGTCCGAACAGCTGCTGGCCGCCATGCCCGTCACCGGCATGCGCCTGAGCAAGGACAGCATGTACAACCCGACCGGTGAGGACCTGACCGGCGTCAACCGTCGCTTCAACGAGAGTGGCGGCCGTTCGTTCAACCAGAACGTCAAGAACTGGCACTTCTACGGTGGCTTCGAAGGCTTCTTCGAGTTCGCCGATCGCAACTTTGACTGGGACGTCGGCTACCGCTACGACAAGACTGACCAGAACGACCTGACCTATGGCCTGTTCAACCTGGCCAACCTGCGCAACGCCTATGGTCCGTCCGAGCTTCGTGGTGGCGTGCCGGTGTGCGTTACCGCTCCGGGTGGCGACATCATCCAGGGTTGCGTGCCGGTCAATGCGCTGGGTCCGGAAGGCTCGATCAGCCAGGGTGCCATCGACTACACCTCGTTCACCGCCCACGACTCTTCCAACCTGGTGTCCAAGGGCTACTACGCCAACATCTCCGGTGAAATCGCCCAGCTGCCGGCAGGTGCCCTGGCGTTCGCCGCAGGCTACGAGTACCGCAAGGAATCCGGCCAGTTCGATCCGGACGCCTTCATTGCTGCGGGCCTGAGCACCGGCAACGGCGCCAAGCCGACCAAGGGCAGCTATGACCTGGACGAGTTCTTCCTGGAACTGTCGATCCCTGTCCTGGCCGATCTGCCGGGCGCCAAGCTGCTGGACTTCAGCGCGGCAA
This sequence comes from Stenotrophomonas sp. A3_2, assembly GCF_036624925.1. Lineage (NCBI taxonomy): Bacteria > Pseudomonadati > Pseudomonadota > Gammaproteobacteria > Lysobacterales > Lysobacteraceae > Stenotrophomonas > Stenotrophomonas sp. A3_2. The sequence goes on along the minus strand of NZ_JAZKVY010000253.1, from coordinate 75,670 downwards.
CCCGCTACTCGAAGTACAGCAACTTCGGCAACACTACCAACAACAAGTTCGGCTTCCGCTGGAAGCCGATCGACGACCTGATGATCCGCGGCAACTACTCGGAAGGCTTCCGCGCGCCGAGCATCAGCAACCTGTTCGCAGGTGATGGCGATTCGTTCGAAACCTACGCCGATCCGTGCGCGGCCGCCAATGGCCCGACCGGTGCAGTGCTGGCGCAGTGTATTGCCCAGGGTGTTCCGGCTGGCTTCGTGCAGCCCAATACCCGCGACGATGACGGCGTGCCGCAGTCCGGTGCCGCCCAGACCGCCGAGCCGTTCACCTGGAAGTCCAACCCGAACCTGAAGCCGGAAACCTCGACCAGCAAGACGCTGGGCCTGGTGTGGAGCCCGAGCTTCGTGACCGGCCTGAACGTCACCCTGGACTGGTGGCAGATCAAGATCGATGATGCCATCACCCGTCCGGCAATCCAGGACATCATGAACTACTGCTACGGCGGCTCGCCGGCTGAGCAGGCAGCCTACTGCGGCCTGATCACCCGTGACCCGACCTACGGCACTGCCGCCGAGCGCTACACCATCACCAACGTCGACATGCCGCTGCAGAACCTGGCGTCGTACAAGGTGGAAGGCTGGGATCTGGGCATCCTGTATCGCCTGCCGGAAACCTCGATCGGCCAGTTCACCATTACCCTCGACAGCACCTACCTGAGCAAGTGGGAAACCAAGGCCACCGAAGACTCGCAGGTCGAAGGTCGCCAGGGACGTTACCTCGATCAGGATCCGTACTGGCGCATCCGTTCCAACCTGTACGTCGACTGGTCCTATGGTGATTTCGGCGTCAACTACGGCCTGCGCTACAAGTCGGGGATGACCGAGTCCTGCCTGCTGGGTGGTTCGCTGCGCAACTACTGCTCGGATCCCGAGAACCGCGAGAACCACATGGGCGCGACCACCTACCACGACGTCCAGTTCCGCTACAACACGCCGTGGAAGGGCACCATCATGGTCGGCCTGAACAACGTGTGGGACAAGGATCCGCCGGTCTCGTACTCGACCTCGTACAACATGTTCGACCCGCAGTACGACCTGCCGGGCCGCTACATGTACATGCAGTACAAGCAGAAGTTCTGATCGATCCACTGATCAGCTGATGCAGCAACGGCCCCGCAAGGGGCCGTTGTTTTTTGTGTGTTCCAGGTTGCGGCAGCACCAACGGAAAAGGCCGCGGCATTGCCGCGGCCTTTCTGTACTCAACGCAGCAACAACGCTCAACCGTTCGGAATCAGCGTCTCGATGAGATGCTCGACATAGGCTTCGAAATCCTCGCGCGCCTGCTTCGGCTGCTGCAGCTGCAACGACAACTGCAGGAAGCCGACATAGGCGGCGTAGGCCAGGCGTGCGCGATGGCGTGCATCGGTCGAGCTGAGCCCTGCCTGGCGGAACGAGGCAACCAGATAGTCGAGGCGACGCTGCGAAACCCGGTCGATCACCGGCCGCACCATCGGATGGTCCAGCGCCTTCAGCAGCTCGCTGTAGATGATGTGCGGCTGCACTTCATGCGCCACCATCTGGAACAGCTGGCGCAGGCGCACGCGCGGATCCGGTACGTCTTCCAGGCTGCCGAACACCTGTTCCTGTTCGAACAGTTCCCAGCGCTCCAGCGCCGCCTGCAGCAATGCATCGCGCGAAGGGAAATGCCAGTAGAAACTGCCCTTGGTCACGCCGAGTCGCCGCGCCAGCGGTTCCACCGCAACGGCGCCTACGCCTTGTTCAGCAATCAGGTCGAGGGCCGCCTGGGCCCAGTCTTCGGCACTCAGGCGGCTGTTGCGGCCGGCGCGCGGTTCGCCGGCGGAAGCGTCAGGTTGATTCATGGACTGATTTAACCATACGCCGGGGTTCGTTGCAGTACGCCGTTGCAGGCGAAACCGTCAAAGCCCCCCCCTGGACCCTACCGCAACGCACCATACGATGCAGTATTGACTTCCCCCGCAAGCGATCCATACTAGCAAGTATGGTTATGTCCCCTACTCCCGCTGCGTTCCATGACCTGCGCCTGGAGGCCGCCCATGGCGCCCGCCTCGCGGCCACGGCCAGCGAGCACGGTCGTCGTGGTCGCGTGCTGTTCGCGCACGGCTTCGGCCAGACCCGCCACGCCTGGAACGCCACCGCACGCGCCCTGTCTGCGGCCGGCCTGCAGACACTCGCTTACGACGCGCGCGGCCATGGCGATTCGGACTGGAATGCCACCGACCTGCCCTATCACGGCGAACAGTTCGCTGATGACCTGATCGTGCTGGCCGGTGAACAGCCGCGTGCGCCGGTGCTCGTTGCAGCGTCGATGGGCGGGCTGTTCGGCCTGCTGGCTGAGTCGCGCTGGCCCGGCCTGTTCTCGGCGATGGTACTGGTCGACATCACGCCGCGCTGGGATATCGCCGGCGTCGAACGCATCCTCGCCTTCATGACCGCCCATCCCGACGGCTTTGCCTCGCTGGCCCAGGCCGCCGATGTGATCTCGGCCTACATGCCTCACCGCCCGCGCAAATCCGAGCAGTCGCTGCGTGCCTTGCTACGCGAAGACGGACACGGCCGCTGGCGCTGGCATTGGGACCCGCGCCTGGTGGCCGAACTGGCCCGCGACAGCGAGCAGCACCAGGACGCACTGGCCGAGGCCGCGCGCCAGGTGAAGTGCCCGCTGCTGCTGGTCAGCGGCGGCCGCAGCGATCTGGTCACGCCGCAGACCGTGGCCGAATTCCTGGCGTTGGCGCCGCACGCGCGCCATGTACAGCTGCCGCAGGCCACGCATATGGTCGCAGGCGATGACAACGACGCCTTTACCGCTACTGTGTTGGACTATCTGGACGTGTTGCCCGCAGCGGATGCTGCGGCTTCGTCCGCCACAAACGAGCACGTCACCGGAGCACGCTCATGAGCATCGTTCTTCCCTTCCTCGCCCTGCTGCTGGCAGGCGCGTTCGTCGCCTACCACCGCATGCGGCTGGTTACCTGGACGCTGATCAGCGTGGCCCTGCTGGTCGCCTGCTGGTTCATCCCCTACGTCAACCAGACCGCTACGATCGTGGCGGCCGCCGTGTTGGCCGTCATCGCCGTGCCGCTGCTGCTGCCGTTCATCCGCAAGCCGCTGCTGACCGGCCCGATGATGAAGGTGTTCCGCAAGGTGCTGCCGCCGCTGTCGCAGACCGAGCGCATCGCGCTGGAAACCGGTTCGGTCGGATTCGAGGGCGAACTGTTCACCGGTGATCCGGACTGGAACATCCTGCTCAACTACCCCAAGCCGCAGCTGACTGCCGAAGAACAGGCCTTCCTTGATGGCCCCGTCGAAGAGTTGTGCGCGATGGTCAACGACTGGGAAATCACCCACGTCCATGCCGACCTGCCGCCGGAGCTGTGGGCCTTCATCAAGAAGAACAAGTTCTTCGGCATGATCATCCCGAAGGAATATGGCGGCCTGGGCTTCTCCGCGCTGGCCCACCACAAGGTGATCCAGAAGCTGGCCTCGGTGTCCTCGGTGGTCAGCTCCACCGTCGGCGTACCCAACTCGCTGGGCCCGGGTGAACTGCTGGTGCATTACGGCACCCAGGAACAGAAGGACCAGTACCTGCCGCGCTTGGCCGATGGCCGTGAAGTGCCCTGCTTCGGCCTGACCGGTCCGTTCGCCGGTTCCGACGCCACCTCGATTCCCGATTACGGCATCGTCTGCAAGGGCGAGTGGAACGGCGAGCAGGTGCTCGGCGTCAAGCTGACCTTCGACAAGCGCTACATCACCCTGGCACCGGTCGCCTCGCTGATCGGCCTGGCCTTCCGCATGTACGATCCCGATGGCCTGATCGGCGATACCCGCGATATCGGCATCACCCTGGGCCTGCTGCCGCGCGACACAGCCGGCGTGGAGATCGGTCGTCGCCACTTCCCGCTGAACTCGACCTTCCAGAACGGTCCGATCCGGGGCAAGGATGTGTTCATCCCGCTGACCCAGCTGATCGGTGGCGCGGCCATGGCCGGCAAGGGCTGGAACATGCTCAACGAGTGCCTGGCCGTAGGCCGCTCGATCACCCTGCCGTCCACCGCCAGCGGTGGTGCCAAGGCCGGTGCGGCCGTCACCGGCGCCTATGCACGCATCCGCAAGCAGTTCGGCCTGTCGGTCGGCCGCTTCGAGGGCGTCGAGGAGGCGCTGGCCCGCATCGGTGGCAAGGCCTACAAGATCAGCGCACTGTCGCAGGCCACCGCCGCGGCGGTCGACCGCGGTGACGTGCCGTCGGTGCCGTCGGCCATCGCCAAGTATCACTGCACCACCATGAGCCGCGAAGTGATCTCGGACATGATGGACGTGATCGGCGGCAAGGGCATCATCCTGGGGCCGCGCAACTTCGCCGGCCGCAGCTGGCAGGCCGCGCCGATCGCGATCACCGTGGAAGGCGCCAACATCATGACCCGCAGCCTGCTGATCTTCGGCCAGGGTGCGATCCTCTGCCACCCATGGGTGCTGAAGGAGATGAAGGCGGCGCAGGATCCGGACACCCGTGCCGGCCTGCAGGAGTTCGACCGCAGCCTGTTCGGCCACATCCGCTACGGCATCTCCAACGCCGTGCGTTCGTTCTGGTTCGGCCTGACCGGCGCGCGCTTCGGCGCCGCCCCGGGTGACGCCTACACCCGCCGCTACTTCCGCAAGCTGGACCGTTACTCGGCCAACCTGGCCCTGATGGCCGACATCTCGATGATGACCCTCGGCGGCAAGCTGAAGTTCAAGGAATCGCTGTCCGGCCGCCTGGGCGACGTGCTGAGCCACGTCTACATGACCAGCGCAATGCTCAAGCGCTACCACGACGAAGGCGCACCGCAGGCCGACCAGCCGCTGCTGGCCTGGGCCTTCCATGACAGCGTGCACAAGATCGAAGAGTCGCTGTCGGCCGCGCTGCGCAACTTCCCGATCCGTCCGATCGGCTGGCTGATGTGGGCGCTCATCTTCCCGTTGGGCCGTCGTGCCGAGGCGCCGGGTGATCGCCTGAGCCGCCGCGTCGCCGCCCTGCTGATGGCGCCGAATGAAGCCCGCGACCGTCTCGCCAATGGCGTGTTCCTGACCCCGTGCGAGAACAACCCGGGTGGCCGCATCAACAGTTACCTGAGCAAGGCGATCATGGCCGAGCCGGTGGAGCGCAAGTTCCTCAAGGCGCTGAAGAGCAAGGGCATCGAGGCGCTGGACTTCAAGGCGCAGCTGGACGAGGCCGTGGCCGAGGGCGTGATCACCCAGGACGAGCGCAGCCTGCTGGAAGAGCTGCGTACGCTGACCCTGGACACGATCACCGTGGACGACTTCGACACCCACGAACTGCGCGCGGCCAGCTACTACGACCGCCAGCACAAGGATCCGCATTCGCAGGCGGCCTGATCGCCCGCGACACGCGTTGCCTTCGACGGCGGGCCTGGCCCGCCGTCGCTTTATCCGCCGAACGGGATTCCACCATGTCCACGCCCCTGCTCTCGCTCTACAACCGCCTGCAGCGCTGGCCTGCTGGCAACTGGCTTTTCTCGCGCGCGGTGTGTTTCAAGGCGCCCTACTTCGCCAGCATCGCGCCGTGCATCACCCGCCTGGAACACGGCCGCTGCGAAGGGACGCTGGCCGACCGCCGCAGGGTACGCAACCACATCGGCACGGTGCATGCGATCGCGATGTGCAACCTGGCCGAACTGACCGCCGGGTTGATGGTCGATGCATCGCTGCCGAAGGGCATGCGCTGGATCCCGAAGGGGATGCAGGTGCAGTACCTGGCCAAGGCACGAGGCACGCTGCAGGCGGTGGCGCTGCCGGCACAGCCGATTGTCGTCGCGGCCGAGGGCTATGCGCTGCCGGTGACGGTCAGCGTGCGCGACCGCGCGGGGACGGAAGTGTTCAGCGCGGTCATCGACATGTGGATGTCGCCGGCGAAGTAGGTTCCCGCGAACGACGCAGCCCCTCGTGGGTGGACGCGGGATGCGGTTTATCGGTTGGGCCGGAGGGGTGGGGCCAGGCGGGGACGCCGCAAGTACGTCCGTGTAGGCTTAGCCGCGCCATCCATGGCGCGGATACCCCGCCCGGCCCCACCCCTCCGGCCTCGGACGGATCTCTGCGGCGTCCGCCCACGCAAGATAAAAAGAAGAGCAGAAGCAGAAGCAGAAGCAAAAGCGGCCCGATGGCCGCTGTTTTCATGCGCGCAGAACCCACGAGCGCAGCGACCCGCTGTTGCTCTTGATCTTCTTTTTCTTCTCCGTGGGCTGGCCGGGCCCTGAAACTGTCAGGGGCCGGGCGGGTTGGGTTCGCGGGGTGTCCGCGGCATGGATGCCGCGGCCAAGCCTACAGGGACGTACTTGCGGCGTCCCCCGCGAACCCAACCCGCCCGGCCAATCCCATGAGAAGCTCTACGCGACCAACCCACGAGGGGCTGCGCCGTTGGCTGGAAACTACGCCAACGCGCGAAGAACCAACGCCAGGATCGCAGGCACCGCCTGAATCATGAAAATGCGGCGGCTCACGCTGTAGGCGCCATAGCACCCGGCCACCACCACGCAGGCCAGCGAGAACGTCACCAGCACTGGCTGATCGATCACCAGCCCCACTACGATGCCCGCCGCCAGGAAGCCGTTGTACAGGCCCTGGTTGGCCGCCAGCACGCGCGTGGTCTCTGCCTTCTCCGGCGTGTTGCGGAAGGTCTTCAGGCCCAGCGGGCGGGTCCACAGGAACATCTCCAGCACCAGGAAGTACAGGTGCAGCACCGCGACCAGCACGGTCAGCAGCAACGCGATCAGCGACATCGTTTCTCTCCTCGGGAAGATTGGGCCGCGTCAGCGGTCGCGCGGAAGTTTCTTTTCTTCGCGCAGCACGCCGAACGCGGCCAGGGTCATGAAGCCGGCCACCACCACGCCACCCATGAACACCACGTGCGAGCCGAACAGGGACAGCCCCTTGTGCAGCCACGCAAAGCTCAGGTCCGCGCCCCGGTAGACCACCGTGTCGATCGCTGCGCCGGCCTTATAGCGCCACTGGCGGTCCACGCGGGTGTAGATGGTTTCGCGCGCCGGCTTGGCCAGCGCGAATTCACTGGCGCGGGTCATCACCTGCACCACCGCGACCATCAGCGGCATCGGCGAGGCCGCCAGCACCGAGAAGCCGATCAGGATCGCGAAACCAGGAATCAGCAGCGCCGGCGCAATGCCATGCCGGGACAGCAGCCAGCGGGTCAGGGCGAGCTGCATCAGCAGCGCCAGTGCGTTCACCGCCAGGTCGATACGCGAGAAGAAGGCCGTAGCAGCGCCTGCATCGTTGAATGCCTCACGCACGATGCTGGCCTGCTGGTTGTACAGCAGGGTGCCCACACCCACACCGAACACCACCATGATCGCCAGCCAGCGCAGCAGAGGTTCACGCACGATCAGTTTCAAGCCATCCAGCACGCTGCCGCCCATTGGCTTCTCGCCGGACACCAATTGCTGCTCGCGTTCGCGCAGCACCGCCCAGTGCCGCAGCCGCCAGATGCACAACAGGCAGACGGCCAGGAATCCCGCAGAGACCAGCATCAGGTTGGCGATACCCACGCGCTGCACCAGCGCACTGGTGATGATCGGACCGAGGAAGGCACCGACGGTGCCAGCCGCGCCGATGTAACCGTAGAAAGCACGTGCCTGCGCGTTGGAAAACACATCGGCCATGAAGCTCCAGAACACCGCCACCGCGAACAGGTTGAAGACAGTGATCCAGAAAAAGAACGCCATGCCGCGGCCCGGCACACCGCTATCGAACAGTACGTAGAAGCCCAGCAGGGTGACGATGAAGAACCCATACACCGCCGGCAGGAACACCCGCCGCGGGAACCGGCTGACCAGCCAGCCGTACACCGGCTGCAGCACCAGCATGATCACGAACACGCAGGAAAACAGGAACTGCAGGACAAAGTCCTTCAACGCGATGCCATGGCTGGCGAACCAGGCGATCAGCACTGGCGGGAACACCGTTTCCAGGTCCGCCGAGGCAGCCATCGCCTCACGCACCGGGCGCAGCACGTAGTAGCCGCTGAGCAGGCAGAAGAAGTACAGGAACGACCACCACAGCGCCGGCGACTCACGTAGTGCCGCCGTCAGCCCACGCAGCGGCCCCTTGCCCTTCACCGCGCTCACGCGGCGTCCCTCGCCAGAAGACGGCGGTTGGACAGCGGCATGGCAGGCTCCGGGGCGGTGAAGCGCGTACGTTAGCCAATGCACTGCAACATCGCCAGCGTGACGCGCGCACCGATGGCCGCAACGTAGTGGCATGAGAGGCAGGAACGACACGTTCGGACACACTTCCAGAGCGTCAAAATGCCAACTTTTTCAACGAGATGCGCATTCATCTTCGCTTTGTTTGTGCACAGGGGAAAAGCGGCGCTAGAATCGCCATCAGCAGTCGCGCACGGGTCCAACCGATGAAAAAGAACAGCCTGCGTCGTCCGATCCGATCGGCGGCCACCGGTTTGCTGGGCATGTTGATGCCCGTTGCCTTGTCCACCACCGCGCAGACCCCGCCGGCGTTGCCGCCGATGCCGACCAACATCGAAACTGCTGCGGGTCCCACCGTCGCCCACACCCAGCCGGCGGCCTACCGCACCGGCCTGGTGCCCCGCGTGCAGGCCCCGGCGCCCGGCTTCAACGTCGCCAACATCGAATCGATGGCGCAGCAGCTCACCTATGGCGAACGCGTGCCGGGCATGGCGGTGGCGATCGTGCAGGGCGGCCGTATCCTCAGCGCGCGCGGCTATGGCGTCACCGACGTCAACAATCCGCTGCCAGTTGATGCGCACACCGTGTTCCGCCTGGCCTCGCTGTCCAAGGCCTTCGCCGGCACCATGGCCGGCCTGCTGGTCAACGACGGCACGCTGCGCTGGGACAGCAAGGTCACCGACTACGTGCCGGGTTTCCGCCTGAACTCGCCGGAAGCCACTGATCGCCTGACCGTGGCCGACGTGCTCAGCCATCGCGTCGGCCTGCCGTACAACGCCTACGACCGCGACATCGAAGGCAACGCCGAGTACTACGCGTTGACCCAGAAACTGGCCAACACCAGCCTGAAGTGCCTGCCGGGCGAGTGCTATGCCTACCAGAACGTGGCCTTCAGCCTGATCGGCGATGTCGTCTACGCGGCCTCCGGCAGCTTCTACGAGCAGTCGGTCGAGCGCCGTATCTTCAAGCCGCTGGGCATGAACGATGCCAGCCTCGGCCTGGCCGGCATCCAGGCCAGCTCGCGCTGGGCGCGTCCGCACGTGCGCAGCCGCAACGGCTGGGTCTCGCTGACGCCGAAGCCGACCTACTACCGGGTCGCCCCGGCGGCCGGCGTCAATGCCAGTGCCAGCGACATGGCGCAGTGGCTGCTCGCCCACACCGGCCACCGCCCCGACGTGCTGCCGGCACCGCTGCTGGCCACGCTGCATTCGAGCCTGATCAGCACCCCCGGCGAGATGCGTTCAGGCTGGCGCCGTGAGCGCCTGCATTCGGCGGGCTATGCCCTGGGCTGGCGCACCTTCGACTACGCCGGCCACGACGTGGTGTTCCATGCCGGTGCCGTACAGGGTTACCGCGGCCTGGTCGCGCTGGTGCCGGAACGCGATCTGGGCATCGCCATCATGTGGAACGGCGAAAGCAGCCTGCCCAGCGGCCTGCTGCCGACCGTGCTCGACTCCGCGCTCGGCCTGCCGGCGCAGCGCTGGCTGGACGTGGACACCGACTTCGGCAGCGACAACCTGATGGCCGAGGGCAGCAGCCCTGCGCAGCAGCAGGACAAGCGCAAGGGCAAGGGCGCCTCGAGCAACCGCGCGGTGGCTTCCCCGCGCTGATCCGGCGGGCTCGACCGTGAGCCTCAAGGGCGGCCTGGGGGCCGCCCTTTTTGTTGTTTTGTGGGACCTGGCCATGCCCGGCCAGCTCGGAAGACAGGCCCCTGCTCCACAGATGCGGCGCGTCAAACGTCAGAAAGGCAGTCGGCCATGGCTCGGTGCTGGCAATGGCCCCATAAAAAAACCCCCTCCCCGCTGGGCAGCCAGGGAAGGGGTTTCAGGATGCGGCTATCGGGAAGTACTTAGATCAGCGGTGCCGGGGTTGCCGGCAGAGCGACCGGAGCGGCCTTCTTCTTGCGGGCGGCCGGCTTGCGCTTGGCAACCTTCTTCGCTGCCTTCTTCGGGGCAGCCTTCTTGGTGGCCTTCTTCGCGGTCTTCTTCACTGCCTTCTTGGCGGTCTTCTTGACGGCCTTCTTGGCAGTTGCCTTCTTCGCGACCTTCTTGGCCGGCTTGCGGGCCGTTGCCTTCTTGGCAGTCTTCTTGGTGGCCTTCTTGGCTACCTTCTTGGTGGCCTTCTTGGCAGTGGACTTCTTGGCGACCTTCTTCGCCGCCTTCTTCACTGCCTTCTTCGCAGTGGCCTTCTTGGCGACCTTCTTCGCAGCCTTCTTCACCGCCTTCTTGGCAGTCGCCTTCTTCGCGACCTTCTTCACTGCCTTCTTGGCAGCGGCCTTCTTCGCGACCTTCTTCACCGCTTTCTTGGCGGCGGGCTTTTTCTTCGCAGCTTTCTTGGTTGCCATGGGATGGCTCCTCGTCAGTGATAGGGAGTTGAAACGCCCAGGTGGATCAAACCCGCGGATGCTGCGTGCGGGGACCGCCGGCGCGTCAGGCGCGCCGTTACGGATGCGGCAATGCCAGCCTCGATCGGCGGAGCGGGCATCGGAACGGGAGTTGCCTTGCATTTCTCCGGGGGAAGCGGGGCCATGTCCACCGTCATCAGGGTCGCGGTGGTCTTGAAGGGGCTGCTTCGCATCGGACGATTGATTCTGCGCACTCGGTTGGGCAGGCAAGGTCTGCTGAGGCGAAACCTAATCACGGTTTTTTTTACTGTCAACAACCCCCGCGAAAAATTTTCACATCCGCGCCATCCATGGTGGTGCCTGCACGGTCGCCACGCTCCGCGCTCGACGACCGCCGAAGCGCCACGCACGCATGCTGCCTGCAGCAACAACCATGCAAGCGTTGAACAAAAAGTACTTGAAATAAGCACTCTGCGCAGATGCATGCACGTCGGTGGCCACTGCGTGCACACATCGCCAGCACCGGCTGCCGCTGGCACCAACGCCAGCACAACGGCGCCGCAACGGGGGGCAAAAAGTTTTCACATCCGAGTACGTCGGCGCGGGGCGGAAACGCGGATTTGCGCAAAACTGCGCACGCCGATCGGCACCGATTGTCAGTCCGCTGATGCCACGCCGAGGGTGCCAAGCGAACCGGCCGTCATGAGTCCGACGCACTCGCCAAAAAGAAAACGGCCACCCGAAGGTGGCCGTTTCAGAATCCGCAAGCGCGACTCAGTGGTCGTCGCTCTCCAGGACTTCGGCGTACGCGTCCGGATCCAGCAGATCGTTGACCTCTTCGGCGTTGGCCAGTTCGACCACGAACATCCAGCCTTCGCCGTAGGCATCTTCGTTGATGGTTTCCGGCTTGTCGGACAGGGCCGAGTTGACCTCGACGACCTTGCCGCTGATCGGGCTGTAGACGTCCGAGGCGGCCTTCACCGACTCGACAACGGCGATCTGTTCGCCGGCCTTGGCCTCGGCGCCGACTTCGGGCAGTTCGACGTAGACCAGGTCACCCAGCAGGCCCTGGGCGTGGTCGGAAATACCGACGGTGACGCGGCCATTGCCTTCGACACGGGCCCACTCATGGGACTTGAGGAACTTGAGGTCGCCGGGGATCTCGCTCATGGGACTGCTCCAGAGATATGCAGGGGGTGGAAAAAACGGGGCTAGTGTAACCAACCGGCCGCCACTGCTGTCAGTGACGACCGGCACGTTCGGATCAGGCGTCGGCGAGCACGCCGGGCTGGGCCTGGCCTTCGCGCACGAACGGGAACTTGACCACGCGTACCGGCACCTGCCGGCCGCGGATGTCGACGGTGACCTGGCCGAGTTCACCGGCCGGCACGCGGGCGAAGGCGATGCCCTTGGCCAGCGTCGGCGAGAAGGTGCCGGACAGGATCTCGCCCTCGCCGCTGGACGTCGTCACTGCCTGGCCGTGGCGCAGCACGCCCTTTTCGTCCATCACCAGGCCGATCATCTGGCGCGCGGTGCCGGCAGCCTTCTGCGCTTCCAGCGCGCCGCGGCCGATGAAGTCGCGGCCTTCGTCCAGCGACACGGTCCAGGCCAATGCTGCCTCATATGGGCTGATCTCTTCGTCCATGTCCTGGCCGTACAGGTTCATGCCGGCTTCCAGGCGCAGCGTGTCGCGCGCGCCGAGGCCTGCCGGCTTCACGCCTGCCGCCAGCAGGCGGTTCCAGAACGCGACCACGGCATCCTGCGGCAGCAGGATTTCGAAGCCGTCTTCGCCGGTGTAGCCGGTGCGGGCGACAAACAGCTCGACGCCATCGTCGGACTGCACCTGCAGGGCGGCGAAGCGGCTCAGCTTGGTCAGCGCGGCGCGGTCGGCTTCGCGGGCCAGGCTGATGACGATGTCGCGCGCCTGCGGCCCCTGCACGGCCAGGATGGCCAGGTCCGGACGCTGCTCGACGGACACGCCGAACGGTGCGGCCTGCTCACGCAGCCAGGCCAGATCCTTTTCGCGGGTCGAGGCATTGACCACCATGCGGAAGAAGTCGTCGCCCAGGTAGTAGACGATCAGGTCGTCGATGACGCCGCCACGGGGATTCAGCATGCACGAGTACAGTGCCTTGCCGGTGACCTTCAGCTTGTCGATCGAGTTGGCCAGCAGGCGGCGCAGGAACGGCTTGACCTGCTCACCACGCAGATCGACCACGGTCATGTGGCTGACGTCGAACACACCGGACTCACGGCGCACCAGGTGGTGCTCGTCCAGCTGCGAGCCGTAGTGGATGGGCATGTCCCAACCCCCGAAATCGACCATCTTGGCGCCAAGGGCGCGGTGGGTATCGTTGAGCAGCGTCTTCTGGGTCATGACCGGGTCCGGCAGCAGAGGAAACAAGAACCCCCATTATCCCAGATCGGTCACCCACAGGTCGCGCCGCAGCGCAGCGCCGGAGCCGAGCCCACGCGACGCCCGCACGAAGAGGCCCGGCTCTACAAGGAGCGGCCCGCAGCCTCAACCTGCAGCGTGCTGCCCTTTACCGCCAGCACCCGTACCCACGTACCCGCCGGCAGCTCCGGGCCGCTCACCGGCCAGGACGCGTCATCGATGCTGACCCGGCCCTGCCCGCTGACGATGCCCTGCTGCAAGGGCACCACCCGACCGACCAGCTGCTCGGCACGGCGGTTGAGCAACGGCGCATCGCTGGGCCGCGCCCTTTTCCTGCCCCAGCGCCGGTAGCACTGGATCGAGACCACGCTCAGCACGACGAAGGCAACGACCTGCCACAGCAACGGAATGCCGCTGAACACCGCAACCAGGACGAACACGGCCGCTGCGCCAATGCCGATCCACAGCATGAACGCCCCGGGTGCCAACGCCTCTGCCGCGAACAGCAGCAGCGCCAACGCGCCCCAACCGACGACTTCCCAGCGCATGTCAGCCTCCGATCGGCGGTGGCCGCTTGCCTGCGGCCTTGGTGGTCTGGTCGCCCAGTGCCTGCTTGGCCAGTTCGGCCACGCCAGCGATCGAACCGATCACGCCGCTGGCCTCCATCGGCATCAGCACCAGCTTCTGGTTCGGCGAGCTGGCCAGTTCCTTGAACGCCTCGACGTACTTCTGGGCGACGAAGTAGTTGATCGCCTGCACGTCACCTTCGGCAATCGCCGCCGACACCATCTGGGTCGCCTTGGCTTCGGCCTCGGCCAGGCGCTCGCGGGCCTCCGCATCGCGGAACGCGGCTTCGCGACGGCCCTCAGCTTCCAGCACGGTAGCCTGCTTTTCGCCATCGGCGCGCAGGATCTCCGACTGGCGCGAACCCTCTGCCTCGAGGATCTGCGCGCGCTTCTCGCGCTCGGCCTTCATCTGCCGCGCCATCGCATCCAGCAGGTCGCGCGGCGGCTGGATGTCGCGGATCTCGATGCGGTTGACCTTCACGCCCCAGGGATTGGTGGCATGGTCGACCACGCTCAGCAGCTGGGCATTGATCACCTCGCGCTGGCTGAGCGATTCATCCAGGTCCATCGAGCCGATTACGGTACGGATGTTGGTCTGCACCAGGGCGATCATTGCCACTTCCAGATTCGCGACCTCATAAGCGGCCTTGGCAGCGTCCAGGACCTGGAAGAACACCACGCCGTCCACGCGCACGGCGGCGTTGTCCTTGGTGATCACTTCCTGGCTGGGCACATCCAGCACCTGCTCCATCATGTTCACCTTGCGCCCCACCCCGTACACGATCGGGATCAGGAAATGCAGGCCCGGCGTCATGGTGTGCGTGTAGCGCCCGAAGCGCTCGACGGTCCATTCGAAGCCCTGGGGCACCATCCGTACCGCCTTGAACAGGATGACCACGGCCACGAAGGCCAGTACCACGGTAAAGAACATGGTCGGGAACATCTCGCTTTCCTTATCTGTGACGTCCAGGCCCCAGCATAGCGCGTGAAGGCCACATTCACAGCGGAACTACCAGGGCACGCGCCCGCGCAGGATGTCGGCGAACATCACCCAGTCGCCCATGAACGAGTACAGCGGATGCTGGAAGGTGGCCGGACGGTTCTTCTCGAAGAAGAAATGGCCGACCCAGGCGAATCCATAGCCGCAGGCCAGCGCAGCGAGCAACAGCATCGGCTGCCCGCGCAGGCCCGCTGCCATGACCAGCACCAGCACGCCGCAGCTGCCGATGAAGTGCAGCCGCCGCGAAACCGGGTGGCGGTGCTCGCCGAGATAGAACGGATAGAACTCGCGGAAGCTGGCGAAGCGGGACATGCGCGTGCTCCGGGAACCAGGGCCGCCACCATCATGCACCATCGCTGCCCTTGCAGCATCGAGCCATGCTCGGCTTGCGCGCGCCGGCGCGGTGGGAAGGAAGAGCGGCCGAGCATGGCTCGGCCCTACACCGATGAGGTGCGCGGACCGAACATGATCACTGCCATGCCGGCCAGGCACAGGGCGGCACCGAACAGGTCCCACCGGCTGGGACGGATGCCGTCGACCAGCCACAACCAGAACAGCGCCGTGCCGATGTAGACCCCACCGTAGGCGGCATAGACCCGCCCACTGGCGGTCGGGTGCAGGGTCAGCAGCCAGGCGAACAGCGCCAGGCTGGCGGCCGCCGGCAGCAGCAGCCAGATGCTGCCGCCCTTGCGCAGCCACAGCCACGGCAGATAGCAGCCGACGATCTCGGCCAGCGCGGTCAGCAGGAACAGGCCGAGTGTCTTCACGCTTTCTCCGCTGCCTTGGCTTGCTGCCACAGCGCTTCCTGCGCCTCCAGGTCCATCGCGGCCAGCGCTTCCCCCTGCGCGTCGGCCTGCGCTTCCATCGCACGGAAGCGACGTTCGAACTTGTGGTTGGCCCCGCGCAGCGCCGCACCCAGGTCGATGTCGGCATGGCGGGCCAGGTTGGCGCAGACGAACAGCAGGTCACCCAGCTCTTCCTGCAGGCGCGCCTTGTTGCCGGCGATATCCCCGCGCTCGAACTCCTCGCGCAGCTCCTGCAGTTCCTCGGCCGCCTTGTCCAGCACCGGCAGCGGACCTGGCCAGTCGAAACCGACCTTGGCCGCGCGCGACTGCAGCTTCACCGCACGTTGCCACTCCGGCAAGCCGCGCGAGATGCCGGCCAGTGCGGAGGTGTCCTGCTCGCCCTTGGCCGCACGCTCGGCACGCTTGATCGCCTCCCAGTTGCGCGTCACGCCGTGGGCATCGTCGACGCTCACCTCGGCGAACACGTGCGGGTGGCGGCGCTGCATCTTGTCGCTGATCGCGCGGGCCACGTCTGCGAAGGCGAAGCTGCCCTGCTCTTCGGCCATGCGCGCATGGAACACCACCTGCAGCAGCAGATCGCCCAGTTCATCGCAAAGATCATCGAGATCGCCGCGATCGATCGCATCGGCCACTTCGTAGGCTTCCTCGATGGTATATGGCGCGATGGTTGCGAAGTTCTGCTCCAGGTCCCAAGGGCAGCCGCCCTGCGGGTCGCGCAGGCGCGCCATGATCGCCAGCAGGCGCTCCAGCTCATGGGTGGCGGCGCTGCCGGTGGTGGGAGTGTCGTGCGCGCTCATGCGGCCTCCAGGGTCAATCGGACAACCAGTCGCGCCATGGCAGGCTGGTGTCACCAAGGGCAATGAAATCGCCGTTCAACAGGGTTTCGCGGCGGTTGTAACGGAACGGCTTGCCGGTCGCGGCCGACAGCACCGCGCCGCCGGCGGCGTGCAGCACGCACTGGCCGGCGGCGGTATCCCATTCGGAGGTCGGGCCCAGCCGCGGATAGACATCCAGGCCACCTTCGGCGATCCGGCAGAACTTCAGCGACGAGCCCTGCGCGATGGTCTCGATGCGGCCCATCCTTGCAAGCAGGGCCTCGGTTTCCGGTGAGCGGTGCGAGCGGCTGGCAGCAACCCGCAGCGGTGCGGTGGCCGGCGTGCGGGTGCGCAGCACGGTGTCGTGCAGGCCCTGCCGGCGATAGGCCAGCTCGCCGCGCATGGCATGCCAGACGATGCCGGTCACCGGGGCCAGCACCACGCCGAAGGCCGGTGCGCCCTGATAGATCAGCGCGATGTTGACACTGAACTCGCCGTTGCGCTTGACGAATTCACGGGTGCCGTCGAGCGGATCGACCAGCCAGTACGCGCCCCAGTGGCGGCGCTGCTCCCAGGCCACCTGTGCCGATTCTTCGGACAGGATTGGCAGGTCCGGGGTCAGCTGCTGCAGGCCCTGTTCAATGACCTGGTTGGCCGCCAGGTCGGCACTGGTGACAGGGCTGCTGTCGTCCTTGATCTGTACATCGAAGCCATCGGCATAGACCTGCATGATGGCCCGTCCGGCGTCCTGGGCGATGGCGATGGCGGTCTCGCGCAGGTCCGTGGTCAGCTTGATCATCGCAGTCCCTGCAGCCACTGGCGGGCGATGAACAGTGCCGCCAGCGAGCGCCCCTCGGAAAAGTCCTCGCGCAGCATCAGCTGGTCCAGCTCGGCCAGCTTCCACGGGATGACTTCCAGTTCTTCCGGCTCGTCGCCGGCCAGCTTTTCCGGGTACAGGTCGCGTGCCACCACCAGCCACGACTGGTGGCTCATGTAGGTCGGGGCCAGGGTCATCGCGCGCAGCACATCGACCCGGCGCGCGCCGAAACCCGCCTCTTCCTTCAGCTCGCGGTCGGCGGCCTGCTCGGGGGTCTCGCCGGCATCGATCCGCCCCTTGACCAACCCCAGTTCATAGCGGTGCATGCCGGCAGCGTATTCACGTACCAGCAGTACGGTCTCGTCGTCGAGCATCGGCACCACCACCACTGCGCCATGACCTCGGCTGACCAGACGTTCGAACCGGCGGCGTTCGCCGTTGGAGAACTCCAGGTCCAGATGCTGCCGCTGGAAGGGGCCGTTCTCCTCATCGGTGATCCGATGGATGATCGGCAAGCGACGCCCGGCACGGTCATCGTTCATGTGGGATCTCCGCGGCGGCCGGCGCCTGCGCCGGTGCCGATAGAATGTGCAGGCAGCAACATGTTCATGAGCCCGAAATGCTAGCAGACCCAACCCCCTCCCCGCTGGCCCAGCACTGGCGGCAACGCGATCTGCAGGTGCTCTGGCACCCGTGCACGCAGATGCGCGAGCACCCGCATACCCTGCCGCTGGTGCCGATCGCCCGTGGTGAAGGCGCATGGTTGATCGACCACGACGGCAATCGCTACCTGGACGCCGTCAGCAGTTGGTGGACCAACCTGTTCGGCCATGCCGAACCGCGCATCGGTGGTGCCATTGCCGCCCAGGCCAGGCAACTGGAACAGGTGATGCTTGCCGGCTTCGGCCATGAGCCAGCCATCAGCCTGGCCGAACGCCTGCTCGCACTGGCCCCACGCCAGCCTGGCCGCGAACCACTGGCCAAGGTGTTCTACGCCGACAACGGGTCCGCCGGCGTGGAAGTGGCGCTGAAGATGGCCTTCCAGTATTTCCAGAACCGAGGGGAACCGCAGCGCACGCGTTTCATCGCATTGGAGAACGGCTACCACGGCGAGACCCTCGGCGCGCTGGCGCTGGGAGACATTCCGCTGTATCGCCGCGTCTATGCGCCGCTGCTGGCCGAAGCGCTGTTCGCGCCCTCGCCGGATGCTTTCCTGGCTGAGCCCGGTCAGAGCCCGGCTGAGCGTGCACGGCAGGCCGCCGATGGCCTTGCCACGCTGTTCGACCAGCACCCGGGCGAGATCTGTGCGGTGATCCTGGAACCGCGCCTGCAGTGCGCCGGCGGCATGCGCATGCATGACCCGGTCTACCTGCAGCGCGTGCGCGAACTATGCGACGCCCATGGCGCGTTCATGATCGCCGACGAGATCGCCACCGGTTTCGGCCGCACCGGCACCCTGTTCGCCTGCGAGCAGGCCGGGGTGATGCCGGACCTGATGTGCCTGTCCAAGGGCCTGACCGGCGGCTTCCTGCCGCTGGCCACCGTGCTGGCCACGCAGGCGCTGTACGACGCGTTCCTCGACGACTCACGCGAGCGCGCCTTCCTGCATTCGCACAGCTATACCGGCAACCCGCTGGCCTGCGCGGCGGCATTGGCCACGCTGGACATCTTCCGCGACGACGATGTGATCGCCCGCAACCGTGGCATCGCCTCGGTGATGGGCACGCTGGCCGCACCGTTCAGCGACCATCCGCACGTGGCCGACGTGCGCCAGGCCGGCATGGTAGTTGCCTTCGAGCTGTCGCGCGACGGCAACAAGCGCACGCCCTTCGACCCGGCCATGCGGCTGGGCCTGCATGCCTACAAGGCCGCGCTGAAACGTGGCGTGGTGCTGCGTCCGCTGGGCGACGTGCTGTACTGGATGCCACCCTACTGCGTGGACGACGAACAACTGGAGCTGCTGGCAGATACCACGCTGGCGGCGATTGACGAGGCGATTGCATGCGCGTGACCCGCTGCCCCATCCACCTGGCGCTGCACAGCGGCCAGACCGTGACCCTGCCGGAAGAGACGGCCAACCATCTGGTGCGGGTGATGCGCCTGCGCGAGGGTGATACCTGCGTGCTGTTCAACGGCGATGGCCACGACTACAGCGCCACGCTGACTGCCGCCGGCAAGCGTGAGGTGCAGGTGCGCATCGATGCGGTGCAGGCGGTGGACAACGAATCGCCGCTGGCGATCACCCTGCTGCAGGGCATTGCCCGAGGCGAAAAGATGGACCTGATCCTGCAGAAGGCCACCGAGCTGGGCGTGGCGGCGATCATTCCGGTGAATGCCGAGCGTACCGAGGTGAAGCTGGATGCGGCTCGGGCGGAGAAGCGCGTGTCGCACTGGAACAATGTGGTGACCTCGGCCTGCGGCCAGTCCGGGCGCGCGCGCATTCCGCAGGTGGGCCCGCCGCTGTCGCTGGCACAGGCCGCGGCGGCACTGCCGGCCGATACGCTGCGGCTGACCCTGGACCCGCTGGGTGCCCATCGCCTGTCGACGCTGGACGCGGCGCCGGCGGGCGGCATCGTGATCGCGATCGGTCCGGAAGGAGGCTGGTCGCCGCGCGACCGTGATCAGTTGGCAGCAGCAGGCTTCCAGGGCCTTCAACTGGGCCCGCGCATCCTGCGAACCGAGACCGCCGGGCTGGCCGCGATTGCCGCATTGCAGGCGCGGCTGGGCGATCTGGGGTGAGGCTGATTCGTTGTAGTGGCGGGGGCGGGGCGGGCCCCCCCCGGGGCGGGGGGGTGGGGGGGCCCGCGGGGCGGGCCCCCCGGGGTACCGTGGGGGGGGCCGCCCCGGCCCCGCCACTACCGCGACCAGCGCGTCCAGGGCAGCAGCCGAGCGTAGGCTCGGCTCTACAGGCCCGCGCCAGATTGCAGTTTCCTTGTAGAGCCGAGCCATGCTCGGCTCGGTGCCGGTCGGCAGCCGGCACTACCAGCCTGGTGGATCAAGCCGCCAGCGAATCCAGGGCGGCTTCCAGTGCGTCCAGGTTCGGCAGCAGCGCGCTCTGCTCACCCAGCAGCACGCGCATGTGCACGATCTGCGGCAGGGTTTCCTCGGAAGCATCGGCCAGCAGGCCATCGCGCGGCACCGAGATCAGCTGCGGAAAATTCTGCGTCAGCAGCGCGTAGTACGGGCGCTGCGCGTTGCCGCTGAGGGCCTTCAGCACCACCACCTTGTTGTGGCCGCCCACGGCTTCCTCGCCCAGGCCGGAAAGGCGCGCGAACGACACCAGCGGCACCTGCCAGCCGTGCCAGCCGATTTCGCCGACCAGCCAGCGCGGGGCATCGGAAACCGGCTGCACCGGCACCCGCGACATCATTTCGGCCACGGTGGCATTGGGCAGCAGCACGCGTTCGTTGCCGGCCTGGATCAGGACGCCTCGGATTTCGTCATTGCTGGCATAGCTCATGGTGCGTCTCCGTTATCGTCTTCCACGCCCCAGCGCGAGGCGATGGCCTGCGCCAGTTCCTGTGGTTCACCGGCCACCATGCCAGCGGCGACCACCGCCGTGGCCGCGGCAGGGTCATAGCAGCCCTCGCCGACCTGCCCGGCCACCCACGCACCGGCGGCGGCCAGATCCAGTGCCGGCCCCACAAGCGCAAGGTCGGCGCCGCTGAGCAGGACCAGCGCGGTGTGCTCAGCCGGCAGCGCGGCAATCGAGATCCCTTGCGCGTCGCTGACGAAATGCAGGCCGTCGCTGGCTGCCTGCACGCCGATGTCATCGGCCAGCACGTGCACTTCACCGGGTGTTGCACGCTGGCCGACTTCGGCCAGCTGCACCGGCAGCGGCGACACGCGCGCCATCTGCTTGACCAGGTTTCCGTAGCGGCCACCGTCCAAGCGCATATGCACCAGCACCGGGACGCTCAGCGATGCAGGCAGCGCGCCCAGCAGGCGACGCAGTGCATCCGGGCCGCCGATGCCGGCCAGCACCAGCAACGATCCGGCGCGTGCGCCCACGGGCGCACCAGCATCCAGATCGACCAGGCTCAGATGGCCGGTATCGAAGGAAGGCAGCGGTGCCTCCGGCGCGGCGTGTTGCGAAGCGGCTGCCGGAACGTCGGCCACGTCATCGACCAGCGACCATGCGGTGTGGTCGAAGGAGGCCGGCGGAATGGGCGGTGCTGCGGGCGCGATCTCCGCCAGCGATGGCGGTTCGGGGGCCTCCAGCGGCTCAGGCACGACCGGCTGCAGCGCCGCCAGCGCCTGTTCCAGCGCAATCGGTTCGTGCAGCTGCGCAGGCGGCGAGTACAGGCTGTCAGCGGGGACCTCGTCGGCCCAGCTCGATGCCTGGTCCAGGTGCGCCTGCAGCGCTTCTTCCTGCGGTGCCGGTGGCGGTGCCGGATGGCCCGGCGCCAGTTGCAGGCTGGGTTCTTCTTCGGCCCCCGGCGGCAATACCTGCTGATGGCCATGCAGCTTCGCGGCCAGATGACGGCCCCAGCGCTGGGCCTCCCAGCCATCACGACGTGCGGCCAGTTCGGCCTCGTCGAAGACCAGGGTCAGGCCCGGTGCGGACAACACCGTTTCCAGGCGCTCCAATGCGTCCTCAATGGCCGTCTCCAGCGCAATCACCACGACCTGAGGTC
This sequence comes from Stenotrophomonas sp. A3_2, assembly GCF_036624925.1. Taxonomy (NCBI): domain Bacteria; kingdom Pseudomonadati; phylum Pseudomonadota; class Gammaproteobacteria; order Lysobacterales; family Lysobacteraceae; genus Stenotrophomonas; species Stenotrophomonas sp. A3_2. The sequence goes on along the minus strand of NZ_JAZKVY010000253.1, from coordinate 54,051 downwards.
GGGCGTCGTGCAGCAGCTGCGGCTCAAGGCTGTTCGGGTCGTCTTCCAGCACCAGCTGCACATCCGCATGCGACAGTGCCTCGCGCAGGCGCTCGCGCGCCGCGCCGGGACAGGCCAGCAGGGCAACGGCCGGAGCCGCCTGGGTTTCACTCACGGACACGGGCGATCCCCAACAGGTCGTACACGTTACGCATCAGGTCCAGTTCCTGGTACGGCTTGCCCAGATAACGCTGGACACCGATCTCGAAGGCGCGCTGGCGGTGCTTGTCACCGCTGCGCGAAGTGATCATCACGATCGGCACGTCCCTGTAGCGCGGGTCGGCACGCATCGCGGTAGCCAGCTCGTAGCCATCCATGCGCGGCATCTCGATGTCCAGCAGCATCAGGTCCGGTACCCGCTCTTCCAGTCGCTCCAGTGCTTCCACGCCGTCGCGCGCAACGCTGACCTCGAAGTTGTGGCGTTCGAGGATGCGGCCGGTGACCTTGCGCATGGTCAGCGAGTCGTCGACCACCATCACCAGCGGCACCTGGCGCTCCTGGCGCGGCGCATTGGCCAGTACCGGCAGCGTCGGGTTGGCCAGGAAACGGCGCACCAGCGGCGCCACGTCCAGGATCACCACCACGCGGCCGTCGCCGGTGATGGTGGCGCCGTAGATCCCCGGCACCGACGCGATCTGCAGGCCGACCGGCTTGACCACGATTTCGCGGTTGCCCAGCACCTGGTCGATCGCGACGGCGGCGCGCAGATCACCGGCACGGACCAGCAGCAGTGGCACCTGCTCCTGGCCGTCGGCACGCGCCGGGGCCTGGCCGACCAAGCTGCCAAGGTCGTACAGCGGATAGTCTTCGCCGCTGTAGCGGTAGCTGCTGTCGGCAGCCTCGAAGCGCTCGCGCGACAGGCGGCCGATACCACTGACCGAGGCCACCGGCACTGCGAAGGTGGTTTCGCCGATCTGCACGAACACCGCCTGGGTGACCGCCAGCGTCTGCGGCAGGCGCAGGGTGAAGCGCACGCCCTGCCCACGCACTGACTGGATATCGACCGAGCCACCCAGCTGGCGCACTTCGTTGCGCACCACGTCCATGCCCACGCCACGGCCGGCCAGCTGGCTGACCTGGTCGGCGGTGGTGAAGCCTGACGCGAAGATGAGGTTGTCCAGTTGCTGCTCGTTCGGCTGCGCATCGGCGGCCAGCAGGCCGCGGTCGATGGCGCGGCGGCGGATCGCTTCGCGGTCCAGGCCAGCGCCGTCATCGGCCACTTCCAGGACGATTTCCGAGCCTTCGCGGTGCAGGCGGATGGCGATCTCGCCCTCCTCCGGCTTGCCGGCGGCGCGGCGCTGTTCCGGCGCTTCCAGGCCATGGGCCACCGAGTTGCGCAGCATGTGTTCCAGCGGCGCGACCATGCGATCGAGGACGTTGCGGTCCAGTTCGCCGTGGGTGCCTTCCAGAGTCAGGTGGACCTGCTTGCCGGTATCCATGCCGGCCTGGCGGACCACGCGGCGCAGGCGCGGCACCAGGCCATCGAACGGCACCATGCGCGCGCGCATCAGGCCGTCCTGCAGCTCCGAACTGACACGCGACTGCTGCTGCAGCAGCGAATCGTACTGGCGCGACAGATCGTCCAGCACGCCCTGCAGGCCGCCAAGGTCGGCGGCGGACTCGTTCAGCGCACGGCTGAGCTGCTGCAGGGTGGAGAAGCGATCCAGTTCCAGCGGATCGAACTTCTGGTCGGCCTGGTCCTGCTCGCGCTGGTAGCGGGCGACGATCTGCGCCTCGGTTTCCAGGTCGAGGCGGCGCAGCTGGTCGCGCAGTCGCGCATTGGTGCGCTCCAGTTCGCCCATCGCGCCGCGGAAGGCGCCGAGCTGCTGTTCCAGGCGCGAGCGGTAGATCGCCACTTCACCGGCATGGTTGACCAGGCGGTCGAGCAGGTCGGCGCGCACGCGCACCTGTTCCTGCTGCGGACGTGCCAGGGGGTCTTCATCGACCGTACCCTCGGCCGGCAGCGGTGCCGACAGCGGCGCGTCGACAATCGGCGTCAGCGTGGCCGCAGCCTGCGCCGGCACGGTCTCGGCCTCGCTGGCTGCACGCGCGGCCGTGGCGGCTGCAGCAATATCGGTGGTGGTGCGAACCTCGAAGGCCTCCACCAGATCCAGCGCCGGCTCCACCACGCGGTGGGTGCCGGTACGGGTGAGCAGCTGGTGCAGGCGGTCAAAGCCGCGTTCCAGCAGCTGCACGTCGCGGCGCTCGATTTCGGTACGGCCAGCGGCCACCGCTTCCAGCAGCGATTCGATGCTGTGGCCGAGGTCGCCGATGGCATTGATACCGGCCATGCGAGCGCCCCCTTTGAGGGTGTGCAGGTCACGCTGCAGGCCGGCCAGCACCTCGCGATCCTGCGGTGCATCACGCAGCTCGCTGATCAGGCCATCACAGTGGTCGAGTAGGTCCCTGCCTTCCTCGACAAAGATGTCGACCAGCTCGCGGTCGTACACGCTGAAGTCAAGCGCATCGGCATCGGCACCGTCTTCGGCATCCGCCGCAACAGGCGCCTGCTCAACATCCGGCGCAGGGGGCTCGATGTCGGCCGCTGCGATCTCCGTGCCGTCACCGGTGTTGATCGTGCCCTGGCCCGGCGCCTCTTCCATTTCGAAGAACCGCACCGGAGCACCACTGCCAACGCGTGCCTCTGCGCTGAACGCCTCAATCACCGTCGCCGGGGACGGCTGATCGGCGCTCTCTCCTTCACCGACCGCCGCCTCCCCGCCGACGTCCGCATCCTCGGCAAAGGCATCTGCCTCGCCCGGCGCGAGTTCGCTGGCCTGGAGGCCGATCACGGGCCATTGCCCGTCGTCGTCCAGGGTCCGCTCTCGCTCGATCACGTGCAGGCCGGCCTCGAGCGCGGCTGCCAGCGTGACCGGTTCTGCGAAACCCGGCACAGCCATTTCATCCTGCAGGCTCGACAGCTCGCTGTCGAGTGGCAATGCAGCAGCGTCGTCAATGACGCTGTCATCGCCGCTGCCCGAATCAAAGGACAAGGACGTATTCAGGTCGATCGCGTCAACTTCCGCAGACACCGGCAGCTCTTCCGCGTCGCGGTCGTCGACCGGCAGCGCACTGGCGTCGAGGTACGGCGACAGATCGTCGGCCATGGTCAGATCAGCGTCGTCGACGGTCTCGATCGTGGGCGCGGCAGCTGCGTCGGCCCCTTCGGCAACAGGCGCACTCTCCACCGGCTGGATCGATTCAATCGCGCCGGTGTACGCCACTGCGGGTTCATCTTCTCCCTGCACCGACGGCCAGCCGGCATCGAAGTAACGCGAAAGATCGTCGCTGGCGGTCAACTCGCCGACTTCCAGGCCGCTGTCGGCGGCGACGTCCGGCGTCCTGAGATCGGGCGCAGATGGAACCGGTTCCAGCGCATCTTCGGCAAGCGGGTCGGCAATGAGATCAGGAGCCGCATCGGAAGCAACGGGCATGCTGGTTTCGCCCAGCGCGTCCAGGCCGGCCAGCGGCGCTTCGGCTTCGGATGCCTGCTCGACATCTAGCGCCGGTTCGGTGCCCTCTTCATCCTCGTCTTCCGACGCGAACAGCGGCCAGCGCGCTTCCGGCAGCTCGCCAGCCAATGCCTGCAGCCGCTGCACCAGCGCATCCTGCGGCGCAATGCGCGGGTGTTCGGCCTGCAGCGCCTCCATGGTCGCGGTGATCGCCTGCGCAGCTGCGTCCAGCGCGGCGACACCCTCGTCGCCAGGTACCACATCGGCGGCCAGAGCCCGCTTGATGTAGGACTCGGCGCCGCCGGTAACGGCGGTGATTTCCGGCACTTCGGTCATCGCGAAGGCGCCGTTCATGGTGTGAACCGCACGCAGCAGTGCGTCGCTGACCGGCTGCGGTGCCTGCTGTGCCGAGCGCAGCCACTCCTGCAGGGTCGCCTGGTGGACTTCGACCTCGGCCTCGAGGATCTCGCGCAGCACGCTGTCGATGTTGGCCGGGGTCCCGGCGTCTTCGGCCACCGCCGAGGCATCGGCCTGCGCCGACGCAGCGGCCTCGGCGTCCAGCAGGCGGCTGATTTCGTCTTCGCCTTCGGACTCGGCCAGTGTCGCTGCCGGTGCGGCCGCAGCCGGCAACGGCACGTAGAAGGTCTCCTCGCCGGCGCCGACCCGATCGGCGATGGCCTGCATTGCCTGCAGGTCCACGCTGATGCGCTGGCCATGGCGCAGCGCGGCATTCAACTGCGGCAGTGCGGCGTGCGCATTGTCGACCATTGCCAGCACGGCCGGCGTGGCCGGCCGGTTGCCATCGAGCACGCGGTTGAGCATGCCCTCGATCTTCCAGGCGAACTCCCCCAGGGTGCGCGCGCCGACCAGTCGGCCACTGCCCTTGAGGGTGTGGAAGATGCGGCGGATCGGCCGCAGCCGGTCCATGTTGTCCAGCTGCGTGCGCCATGCCGGCAGCAGCGTGCCAAGGTTGGCCAGTTCGTCGTCGAACTCTTCCAGGAACACCTCGCGGATGTCCTCGTCGATGTTCTCGGCATCGTCGTCGAAGCCGGCCTCGAAGCCGGCCTCGGTCCCAGCCACGACCGGGATGTCCGCAGCGGGCGGAGCCGCCATGGCCTGCGGATTGAAGTCGGCCGCCGCGGCGCTCAGCTCGGCAAAGAACTGTGCGTCGGCTTCGCTGAAATCGATCGGTGCGATGGTGTCGATATCAATCACCGACACCGCCGGTGCCGGTGCATCGGAGGCCGGCGTCAGCACCTCGGCCATCGGCGCGGCCGCGTGCTCCGGCACATCCGCCGCAACGGCGTCGACTTCGGCAACCACGGGGCTTTCGTCCAACGGCTGGGGCGTGGCGTCATCGACGGTCTCCAGCGACGGATGCAGTCCGGCGTCGTCGTCCAGCGACAGCGTCTCCATGGCGTGCAGCGACAGCACGTCGTCGGCGTTATCCAGCGCATCGGCGTCGAAACGGAACACCACGTCGTCACGGGCAGCAACCACATCGTGCTCGGCAGCCACCGGGTCGAACACCGGCGCTGCAAAGCCAGTGGTGTCAAAGGGTACCGACGCGTCGACGTCGTGCTCGACATCCGCCACTGCCACATCAGCCGATACCGGTGGTGTCGCCTCCGACAGCGTCCATTGCGGCACCGATTCCATTCCGGTTTCGGCGCGTTCGAAGCTGACCGGATCGAAACTGGCGAAGGTCGGGCTGCGTTCGTCTTCGGCACTCGCGGCCGGATCGGCGTCCGGATGGAACGGCGCGAGATCCCACTGCGGCACCTCGGGCGCAGGCGCGCTGGAGGCGGCGAAGACCAGCGCCGCCTCGCGGTCGTCATGCAGCGACAGCGGTGTGGATGCAAGGTTCCCCAGCGCACCGAACATCAGGCGGTTGTCCAGCACCTCCGGTGCAGGCGTGGCCGGTGGTGGATCAAAGGTGAAGTCCGGCAAGGGCACCGGCACAGTGCCGGCGGCGGGCGCGGCTGGCTGAACCGGAATCTCGATGCGCTCCGGCTGCAAAGGCTCGGCCTGCAGCGCGACCGGCTCCCGGTCCACCAGCAGCGATGCGAACGGAACCGGCGCGGCGGCAACCGGTTCCACCGCGTTGCGGTCCGGCAACGGCCAATAGCGCAGCGCTTCAAGGCTGCTGCGGGTGATGTCGAGGATGTCCTCGCGGCCCGGACGGCGGTCGCGCAGGGCTTCCAGGTAGTACTCTAGGCTGGCCATGGCATCGGCCAGGGTGTCCAGCTGGCGGCCACTGGGCACGCGCTGGCGACCGATCAGCTCGGCCTCGATGTACTGCTGTACGCCACGCAGGTAGTCTGCGGCGGTGCCCAGATCGAGCATGCGCAGCGCACCGGATACATCACCCAGCAGGCGCGGCACATCCTGCAGCTCGGCATGGTTCCAGCTGGTTTCGATGAACGCGACGAAATGCTCGCGGGCGGCGGCGAAGTTGGCGATGGCTTCATGCGCCAGCACCTCCACCGTGCGGCGGTTCTCAACCGCGCTCGGATCGTCCTCGCCACTGCCGCCAGCGCCCAGATGGGCGACCTGGTCGTCCAGCGAGGCGTCCACGTAGAGCAGTGCCCCGGCGATATCCAGCAGCAGGTTCTCATCGATCTGCTGGCGCCCTTCCACCACCCCACGCAGTGCGTCACGCTGCTGCACGACCACGCTGCGGGCCACGCCCAGGCCCATCATGCCCAGCGTATCGGCCACCGCCCCGAGCTCGTTGGCCTGGGTCTGCAGCTGTTCCGGAGCACCGCCGGTGCGCAGGTGCAGGTCCAGCGCATCCTTGATGCGCAGCAGTTCTTCCTTCACCGCACTGCCGACCGTGTCCAGCAACTCGCGGTTGCGCCCGCTCAGGCTGCCGCGGGCATGGTCCAGCTCGGCCTCGGTGGCGGTGACGCTGTCCGGTGCGAATGCCAGCAGCACGCTGTCATGCACGCCTTCTTCGCCACGCGCGGCACGGATCTCGTTGAGCAGCGGCATCAGCACGATCGGGATGTCGCGGTGGCCGTTCTGCAGGCGCTCCAGGTAGTCGGGCAGCAGCACGCTGCCACGCATCAGGGTCGCGCAGGCTTCATCACGGTCGGCCACGCCGTCGGCCCCGATGGCATTGGCCAGTTGTTCCAGTTCCTCGGCCACCATCGCCGGTGCATACAGCTCGACCATGCGCAGGGTGCCCTGCACCTGGTGCAGGTAGCCGGCGCAGATGCGCATGCGGCTGGCATCGCTCGGGTCTTCGGCGTAGTACTCGACCTCGTTGCGCACCTGGCGCAGGGTCTCGTCCAGCTCGGGCTTGACCCAGCCCAGCGCTGCGTGGCTCATCGCATCGCGCAGACTGCTCATGGACGCGCTCCGTTCGCCGCCGCGCGGTGGCCGCGCGAGTTCTGGCGTGGGAAATGGAAATGCTTCATCGACTGGTTCCTTGCTCGCCGCCCTGCCCGCGTCACGCCGGCAGCTTGAAGTCGGCGACCGAACGGCGCAGGTCCGCCGCCAGCTGCGCGAGATGGCCGATCGATTCGGCGGTCTGCCCCGCACCCTGCGAGGTCTGGCCGGTGATCTGCCGGATCACGCCCATGGTGCGGGTGATGTCCGAGGCCGCAGCCGACTGCTGCTGGGCGGCGATGGAGATGTTCTTGATGAGGGTGTTCAGTGCATTGGACACGCGCTCGATCTCGGTCAGCGCGGTGCCGGCATCCTCGGCCAGGCGTGCACCGGACACCACTTCGGCGGTGGTCTGTTCCATCGAGGTGACCGCTTCGTTGGTGTCGGCCTGAATCGCCTGCACCAGGTTCTCGATGCGTCGGGTCGCACCCGAGGTGCGTTCTGCCAGGCGCTGCACTTCGTCGGCCACGACCGCGAAACCGCGGCCCGCTTCACCGGCCGACGCCGCCTGCACCGCTGCATTCAACGCCAGGATGTTGGTCTGCTCGGAAATGTCATTGATCAGTTCCACGATCGAGCCGATTTCCTGCGACGACTCACCCAGGCGCTTGATGCGCTTGGAGGTTTCCTGGATCTGGTCACGGATCTGGTCCATGCCCTGGATGGTCTCGCGCACCACGCCGGCACCTTCGGCGGCAATCACCACCGAGCGCTGTGCCACGTCGGCCGACTCGGCCGAGTTGCGCGACACCTGTTCGATGCTTGCCGCGATTTCGCCGATGCGGTCCGACGCCGAGGTGATCTGGTTGGCCTGGTGGCCGGCCGCCTCTGCCAGCTGCATGGCGGTGGCCTGGGTCTCCTGGGTGGACAGCGCGACCTTGGCCGAGGTGTCATTGATGGTGGTCACCAGGTGGCGCAGCTCGTCGACGGCGTAGTTGATCGCGTCGGCGATGGCACCGGTCATGTCCTCGGTCACCGAGGCCTTCACCGTCAGGTCGCCCTCGCCGAGCGAGGAGATTTCGTCCAGCAGCCGCATGATCGCCTGCTGGTTGCGGCTGTTGAACTCCACCTGGGTCTGGTAGCGCAGTTCCTGCTCGCGCGAGCGGCTGCGCACGTTGGTGGAAACAAAGCCGATGATCGCGATCAGCGACAGCGCACCGGAGACCACACCGATCCAGAAGTTCGGGAACAGGCGGGTGTCAGACACCGAGCCGAACGAGGAGAACGCGTCGAACAGCTTGCGGCTGTCATCCAGCATGTGGGCCGAACCCTGGCCCAGCGCGGTGGCGGCGGACTGCGCCGCGAACAGCTGGCGCGAGCTGGCCAGGATCGCGTCAGCGTCCTGCTTCATCGCTTCCCACTTCTGCTGCGACTGTTCCAGCGCGGCCACGGCAGCGGCACCGCGCACGGCGGTGATGCCCAGTTCCTCGTTGCCATTGCGCAGGCCGTCGAGCACCTGCGAGAACACGGTGATGTCACGCGCCAGCGCATCGCCGGCCGTAGCAGCGCCGCTGCCACCGGCGCGCATTTCGGTTACGCGGCGGGCCATGGAGCCGGCCACCACGACCTGCTGCAGTGCGCTGTACACCTGCGACGAGGGCGCGCCGGCAGCGGACATCGCACGCACCAGCTCGTTCAGCTGGGCCTGCAGCCCCGGCACGGCGCCGGTGAAGTTGTTGGCGTTGCCGGCCAGAGCCAGCACCGCCGGTTCACTGGCCACCAGCTGCCCGGCCTGCTTGCCCAGCGGCGCCCAGGTCTCGCCCAGCGTGGCGATCGCACCGGACACGCCCGGCTCCTTGCCATAGCGGCCCTGCAGGGTCGACACATTCTGTTCGATCGCGTTGCGGGTGGCCTTGAAGGCAGTGAACGCCTGCGCGTTGCCGCCCACCGCGTCACGGCCCTGGTTGGCCAGCTGCTGCGACAGCACCTGCAGGTCGGCCGCCTTGGAACCGGCATCGGCCAGGCGACTGCCCTGCCAGGTAGCGACGCCGGTGTTGACGCCGAACAGGATCATCGATGCCAGCAGCAGGAACAGCCAGAGGTTGCTGCCGCCCAGCCGCAGCTTGCCGGTCTTGGTGGCGTCCGAAGCAGTACTCATCGTTCAACCTCGATCTTCAATGCAGGGGGCGATGCCCGGCCTCAGGCCGCGGCTTGCCGGAATTCAGGGGTGCGCGACAGCAGCGAAAGCGAGAATACGCCCCAGTCGTGGCCGTCGGCATGGAAGGCGCGATCGACGAAATGGCCGTAGCGCCCTTCGGCCAGCATGCCGGCCTCGATCTGCTGGTCCAGTTCGAAGCTGCGCTGGCCGAACAGTTCATCGATGGTCAGTGCGACGTCGCCACCGGCCTGGCGCATGATCAGCACGCGCTGGCCTTCCTGCTGCACGGTACGCACGCCTTCCAGGAAGTACTTCAGGTCGACCACCGGGAACAGGTTGCCGCGCAGATTGCCCACGCCGAGCAGCCAGGGCTGCGCGCATGGCACCGGGGTCACCGGCGGCATCGGCACGATCTCCACCACTTCGCGGAAATCGGACACCAGCCGGCGCTGGCCGACGCGGTAGCCCACGCCACGCCAGAGGTCCTGGGCGAACTGCCGTTCGGGCAGCTGCACCGCGTGGGCCAGGCTGCGGCGTTCATAGGCTTCGAGGATGTCGAAAGGCGAGCGCATCAGGCCACCAGTTCGTTGATCCGCGCGATCAGTTCATCCTCGCGCGGCGGCTTGACGATGTAATCGGCCGCGCCCTGGCGCAGGCCCCAGGCCTTGTCGGTTTCCATCGCCTTGGTGCTGACGATGATCACCGGGATGTGCTTGATCGCTGCGTCACGGGCCATCGCGCGGGTGGCCTGGAAGCCGCTCATGCCGGGCAGGACCACGTCCATCAGCACCAGTTGCGGCACCTGGTCGCGGACCAGCTGCAGTCCATCCTCGGCGTTGTCCGCTTCCAGCACCTCGTGGCCGGCACGGCGCAGCCACTGGGTGAACACCGCGCGGTCGGTCGGTGAATCCTCGATCAGAACGATACGAGCCATTGTGCCTTTCCCCCCTGGTCAGGCGTTGACGTATGTGCGGATGGCACCCAGCAGTTCTTCACGCGTGAATGGCTTGGTCAGGTATTGCTCCGAGCCGACGATGCGTCCCCGCGCCTTGTCGAACAGGCCATCCTTGGACGAGAGCATGATGACCGGGGTCGCCTTGAACAGCTGGTTGCCCTTGATCAGCGCACAGGTCTGGTACCCGTCCAGGCGCGGCATCATGATGTCGACGAAGATGATCTGCGGTTGCTGGTCTGCGATCTTCGCAAGCGCTTCAAAGCCGTCGGTGGCGGTGACCACCTCGCAGCCTTCCCGCTTGAGCAGTGTTTCCGCAGTCCTGCGGATGGTCTTCGAATCATCGATGACCATCACCCGGAGTCCTGCGAGTTCCCCGCCCGCAGTCGTGTTTTCAGTCATTGCCTATCCCCAAGCGCACGGCCCGATCTCTGGCGGGGGCCGCTACGAAAGCGTATCTATATCGCACTTTCCGCGCCCGCTTCAAGGCCGGCCCATGGCGCGGGGCATGGCAGCCTCCTGAACGTGACGGGTTTCGCAATGAGTGCGCGAGCGCCGGGCGGACGCTGCGTTGCAGTATGGCAGGGAGGCGCGCGACCGGCGTTGCCGCTACCATCAACGCCTTGCCTGACAGGTGCGCCCATGCCGTTGAACGTCCTCGTGGTGATGGACCCCATCGCCCACATCAAGATCGCCAAGGACACCACCTTCGCCATGCTGCTGGAAGCCCAGCGCCGCGGCCATGCCCTGCACTATGTGCGCCCGGGCGGCCTGGCCCTGGAGGGTGGCGTGGCAGTGGCCCAGACCGCGCCGCTGCAGGTGCGCGACGACCCGGCTGGCTGGTATGAGCTGGGCGCATTCAGCCGTACCGAATTCGGCCCCGGCCAGATCGTGCTGATGCGCAAGGATCCGCCGGTCGACGCCGAGTACATCTACGACACCCAGGTGCTGGACGTGGCTGCGGCCGCCGGTGCCTGCGTGGTCAACAATCCGCAGGGGCTGCGCGACTACAACGAGAAGCTGGCCGCGCTGCTGTTCCCGCAGTGCTGCCCGCCGACCCTGGTCAGCCGCGACGCCAAGGCCTTGAAGGCCTTCGCGCTGGAGCATGGCCAGGCCGTGCTGAAGCCGCTGGACGGCATGGGCGGCCGCTCGATCTTCCGCAGCGGCCAGGGCGATCCGAACCTGAACGTGATCCTGGAAACCCTGACCGACGGCGGCCGCAAACTGGCACTGGCCCAGAAGTTCATTCCCGACATCACGGCCGGCGACAAGCGCATCCTGCTGGTCGATGGCGAACCGGTCGACTACTGCCTGGCGCGCATCCCGCAGGGCGACGAGTTCCGGGGCAACCTGGCTGCCGGTGGCCGCGGCGAAGGCCGTCCGCTGAGCGAGCGCGACCGCTGGATCGCGGCCCAGGTCGGCCCGGAGATGAAGCGTCGCGGCATGCGCTTCGTCGGCCTGGACGTGATCGGCGATTACCTGACCGAGGTCAACGTGACCAGCCCGACCTGTGTACGCGAACTGGACGCACAGTTCGGCCTGAACATCGCCGGCACCCTGTTCGACGCGCTTGAGGCCGGCCTGCGCTGATGGCAACCGCACCTGCCGTCCTGCCCCCGCCACCACGCGAAGCGCAACGGCTGGGGGCGACCATCGCGCTGTCGGTGCTGGTTCACGCGCTGCTGATCCTGGGCGTGGGCTTCGCCGTGAAAGGCGATGCACCGCTGGTGCCCACGCTGGAAGTGATCTTCAGCCAGACCCGCACCGCGCTGACGCCGAAGCAGGCCGATTTTCTTGCCGCAGCCAACCAGGATGGCGGTGGCGAACACGACCGCGCACAGCGTCCGCGCGACAACCAGGCCGGCATCGTGCCGCAGGCGCAGCCCGGTTTGAGCCCGGTCCCACAGCAGCAGCAATCGGCCGCGCCGGTCCCGCCGCCACAGGCACGGGTGGTCAGCAGCCGCAATGGCGAAGAGGCGGTCGCGCAGGCCCAGTCCCGCCCCACGCCGGATCAGCCCGAACCGGACGCCCCGCTGAGTGCGCGCGAACAGCGCGATGTGGAAATGGCCCGACTGGCCGCAGAAGTGCATCTGCGCTCGGCGCAGTACGCCAAGCGCCCGAACCGCAAGTTCGTGTCGGCCAGCACGCGCGAGTATGCCTATGCCAATTACCTGCGGGCCTGGGTTGACCGCGCCGAGCGCGTGGGCAACCTGAATTACCCGGACGAGGCCCGGCAGCGCCGGCTGGGCGGCCAGGTGGTGATCAGTGTGGGCGTGCGCCGCGATGGCAGCGTGGAGAGCAGCCGGATCCTGCGGTCGAGCGGAACGCCACTGCTGGATGAGGCGGCACTGCGGGTGGTGAAGCTGGCGCAGCCGTTCCCGCCGTTGCCGAAGACCGAGGATGAGATCGACATCCTGCAGGTCACCCGCACGTGGGTGTTCCTGCCCGGCGGCGAACTGCGCGACGACCGGTAGGGTTTGTTGCCCGGCCCTGCGGCCCGGGACCCGCTGAAAGGCTAGAGCAACGGCAACAGCAACAGCGGCGGTTGGTGTACTGAAGCGTGGCGAGGCGGTGTCGGGCGGCGGGGACGCCGCAAGTACGTCCGTGTAGGCTTAGCCGCGGCATCCATGCCGCGGATACCCCGCCGCCCGACACGCCCCGCCTCTGATAGATCGCGGCGCACCACTGCTTTGGTAGGTGTCGACCTTGGTCGATACACATCCACGCCACGCGTGGATGCAAGCGAAGCGACCCGCTTTTGATTTTGACTTTTCTTTTTTTGATCTTCCGTGGCGGACGTGCACGGAAACTGTCAGAGGCCGGGCGGGTGGGCTGCGCAGGGGCGTGAGCCGCATGGATGCGGCGACCGAGCTTACATGGACGTACTTGCAGCGCCCCCTGCGCAGCCCACCCGCCCGGCCAAACCACGGCTTTTGATCTACGCGACCAACTCCGCCACGAGGGGCTCAGCCGTTGGCCTTCGCCTTCGCCTCGCGCGCGGCCTGCTGCTCGACCAGGGTCAGTGCCACGTTGTCGCGCAGGTAGGCCGGCTCGACCTTCTCCGGTGCAATGGCTTCGCCGCGGGCGAACGCCGGCACCGCCAGTGCGAGCACGTCAGACGCACGCGGCAATGCCGTGGCGTCGAATCCGCGCAAACCTGTGCCGAGCTGCGCGACCAGCGCACCCTCGGCTGCGGCGAACCCGGTACCGACACCGTAGGCCGACAGCCCTTCCGGCAGCGCTACCGCAGCGGGTGCGCACACGCGTTCGGCATCGCGTGCCACCGGCAGGCCGTCCACACGCTCGAAGCGCGCAACGTACAACTCTCCCATCCGTGCGTCGATCGCCGACAGGATCTGCGTTTCTTCCGCCGGTGCCCGCAGCGCCAGCACCTGCAGCGTCGAGACCGGCAGCAACGGACGATCCAGCGCCAGTGCGATGCCCTGCGCGATGGCGATCGCCAGGCGCACGCCGGTGAAAGCACCAGGACCGCGGCTGAGCGCGATACCGTCCAGCTGGCGGCGGCTGATGCCGGCTTCGGCCAGCAGCGCCTCGGCCCACGGTAGGCTCAGTTCGGCATGCCGGCGCGCGGCGATCTCGAAACGTTCCAGTACCTGTCCATCGACATGCAGGGCAACGGAACAGGCTTCGGTGGCGGTTTCAAAGGCGAGCAGTTTCATCGGATCAGGTCAGAACAGGGGGAACGTGACACCGGGCGCCGGCTCCGGGCCCGCCGCGGCGGCGGCGGTCGGAACGGCATCATCGGCCACGGGCGCCCATTGTGGCGTAAAGAAGGCCTGCACATCGGCCAGGCTGCGGGTACGGCGGAACGGTGGCAGTGAATCGAGAAACACCCGGCCGTAACCCCGGTTGAGCAGGCGCGGATCGCACAGGACCAGCACGCCCCGGTCGCTTTCGCTGCGGATCAGGCGGCCAACGCCCTGCTTCAGGGCGATCACCGCCTGCGGCAACTGTTCGTCGCGGAACGGATTGCCGCCCTGGCTGCGGATCGCCTCCAGGCGTGCCTCGTAGACCGGGTCGTCCGGGGCCGCGAACGGCAGCTTGTCGATCATCACCACGCTCAACGCTTCGCCGACCACGTCCACGCCCTCGCGGAAACTGGCCGAGCCCAGCAGCACCCCATTGCCCGATTCGCGGAAGCGCTGCAGCAGCGTCGCACGCGGCGCCTCACCCTGCACGAACAACGGCCATGGCCCATCGCGCAGTGCCTCGGCGGCCTCACGCAGGGCGCGATGCGAAGCGAACAGCAGGAACGCCCTGCCCTGCGAGGCCTGCAGCACCGGCCGCAGGGTCTGGATCAGCGCGGTTCCGAAACCCCGCGCGGCCGGATCGGGCAGGCCTTCAGGCAGGTAACACAGCGCCTGCTCGGGCCAATTGAACGGACTCGGCTGGACCAGCGTCTGCGGGTCGTCCAGCCCGAGGCGGGTGGCAATGTGATCGAAACCACCGCCCACGGTCAGCGTCGCCGAGGTGAAGATCCATGCCGCGCGACTGCGCTCACGGTGCTCGCGCAATGGACCGGACACGTCCATCGGCGTGCGCTGGCAGCGGAAACCACGCGGGGTGAGCTCATACCAGAGCACATCGGTGGCATTGCCGGTGTCCGCAGGATCGGTATCGAAGTCGAGGGCGGGTTCGTCATCGCCCAGCCAGCGACCGAGCCGCGAAACCGCCTCACGCGCCCGCGCATTGCAGGCATCCAGGCCCGCCGCAGCTTCGCGCAGCGGCTGCAAGGCCTGCTCCAGCGTCACCAGGCCAGCCATCACCGTATCGAAGCCATCACGCACCTGCGGCATCGCCAGTGCACGCCATTGCGTGCCACGCGCTGGCAGCCCTTCCATTGCCGAGCGCAGCGCCAACAGCGCCTGCTGCAACTGGTCGACCGGTTCCTGCAGCGCCGACTGCGCCCCCCCGACGCCGCGCGCTTCGGCCAGGCAGTCGCGGCCCAGCTCCTGCCACGGGCGCATGCCGAAGCCTTCGCCGAAGAACTGCGCGGCCAGTTCAGGCAACTGATGCGCCTCGTCGATGACGAAGGCCTGCGCCCCCGGCAGCAGCTCACCGAAGCCATCCTGCTTCAATGCCAGGTCGGCCAGCAGCAGGTGATGGTTGACCACCACTACGTCTGCCGCCTGCGCACGTTGCCGCGCACGCACCACGAAGCAGTCTTCCCAGAACGGGCAGTCGGTGCCCAGACAGTTATCGACGGTGGAGGTGACCATCGGCAGCAGCGGCGAATCATCGGCCAAACCGTCCAGTTCGGCGATGTCGCCGAACTCCGAGCGTCCGGACCAGGCCAGGATGCGCTGGAACTGCGCCGCCTGTTCTGGGCTTGAGAAGCGCGGCTCGCCCCGCGCCTGCTGCAGGCGGTAGCGGCACAGGTAATTCGAACGTCCCTTCAGCAGCGCACTGCGCAGGCCGACACCGAGTGCCTGGCGCACACGCGGCAGGTCGCGGTGGTAGAGCTGGTCCTGCAGCGCGCGGGTGCCGGTGGAGATGATGGTGCGCAACCCGGACAGCAGCACCGGCACCAGGTAGGCGAACGTCTTGCCGGTGCCGGTACCGGCCTCGGCCAGCAGCAGGTCACGCTGCTGCAGCGCATCGGCGATGGCTTCGGTCAGGCGCAGCTGGGCCGGGCGCGGGACGAAGGCGTCCAGATGCGAGGCGAGCGCGCCGCCGTCGCTGAGGGCTTCGCGGCTGGCATGGACAAGGTCGGACATCAGAGGGAAAGGATACCCGGCCGGGCGCTGCCCGGCACCCGTTTCAAGCCAGAGCACCAGCAAAAGCAACGGCAACAGCTTGGTTCATGGCTCTGGGTTGTACTGAGGGTTGGCGGGGGACTGTGGGTTTGCGGGGACGCCGTGAACCCGTCCCTGGTGGCTTGGCCGCGGCATCCATGCCGCGGACACCCCGCAAACCCACAGTCCCCTGCCTTCGACAGTTTCCCGGTGACGGAGGGACGCGCTTCGTAGCGTCAAGCCTGCTCTACTGGTAGCTCAGAAGCGGTGGAAGGAACGGGAAAAGAAGATGGATTACTGCGAGCGCGCGCAGCGCGCGACCCGCTTTTGTTTTTGATCTTGTTCTTGCCTGCGGCACGCGCGATGTATGGCGGGCCGGTTGGGTAGGGCGTGCAGGACCGTTGGCGCCATGGGCCCGAGGCACGCCTCGGGCGGGTTGGGCAGGACGCCCAACCCCGGTCTTGCCGCGTGCGCAGGACAGCGCACACGAGCAAGGCGCCATCGAGCCCCCATGGATGGGTTTACGGCGTGTCCTGCACGCCCCACCCAACCGGCCCATCACCCGCATCCATCAGTGCGCGCGCCGCAGAGGGGGCAGCGCCCAGTGGAGTGGAATACCTCAGTACCGCTTGATCCCCGGCACCGTGCAACCTTCAATCTGCGCATGCGCCGACACCGCATTCTCCTTCTCGCCCCGCGCCAGGCGTGACTGTTCGATCGTCGCCCAGTGCCGGCGGCACAGCGGCCCCGTCTTCGAGCCCAGATCCACCGCCTTGCGCGCGAACGTCTCCGCCTGTTCCCACTGCCCCTGCAGCAGTGCCAGTTCGGCACGCTCCTGCAGCACCGCCGGGTCGCTGGCCACGATTTCCAGCGCATGGTCCAAGCTGCTGGCGGCACCGGCCAGGTCGTTCGCCTGCCGCTGCGCCTGCGCGGTCACCCGCAGGTCTTCCACCTGCGAATCACGCAGCGGCTGCACCGACAGCTCCTTGTCGTCAGGACCTGCGGCCGCATCGACTGCCGCCAGGCGCTGTGCCGGCGTAGTGGTATCGACTGGCTTGACCACCGGCGGCGCGCTGGTCACACAGGCGGCCAGGGCCAGGCTGAGGCCGGTCAGGGCCAGGGGCTGCAGCAGGGATCGCATGTTCATCGGCTTCATCGGCTCGGGGGAGGAGTAGCGGCGGCGGGCGCTGCGGCAGGTTCGGCGGGCGCTTCCGGCTTGCGGTCCAGGCCGAACCAGCTACGCCAGCCACCGCCCTCCCCTTCAGCTTCGCCCGGCTCGCCCGGCGGCACTGTCGGCGCGCACGGCGCATACGCCGGTGCATAGCCCACCACGAACGGGAAGCGGCGTGCGCCCGGGCAGCCTTCATCGGTTGTGTTCAGACCCGTGGCCGCGACCGACTGCCAGTCCAGGCCTTTGTTGCTGACCCGCAATGGCGCACTCGGCAGGCGTTGGAAGATGCCCGACCAGACCCGCATCGCGCCGGTAGCGCCATACAGGCCGGCCTGCTGGTTCTGGTCGTTGCCGATCCAGATCACCGCCAGATGATCGCCGGTGTAGCCGGCATACCAGCTGTCACGGCCATCGTTGGTGGTGCCGGTCTTGCCGGCCGGCTGCAGGCGGCCGAGGCCATCGGCATTGAGCCGCTGCGCGGTACCACTGGAGACCACCTGCTGCAGGCCGACGCTGATCAGGTTGGCGGCAATTGAATCGCCTTCCTGTGCCGGCGCCGGGGTCTTGTCGTAGCGCTTGAGCAGCTTGCCCTGCGGATCGAGCACGCCACGCACCGCGTGCAGCGGCTGGATCTCACCGCCCGAGGCGAGGAACTGGTACAGCTGTGCCATCGCGTACGGGCTCTGGTCGGTCGAGCCAAGGATCACCGCCGGATTGGCCTCGGCCTTGATGCCCGCCAGCACATGGATCAGCTGGGTCACGCGCTCGGGACCGACCTGCATGCCCACGCGCACCGTGGCCTGGTTGTAGGAGTGTGCCAGCGCGTCGATCAGGCGCACCGTGCCGTGGCTGCGGTTGT
The DNA here is from genome assembly GCF_036624925.1 of Stenotrophomonas sp. A3_2. Lineage (NCBI taxonomy): Bacteria > Pseudomonadati > Pseudomonadota > Gammaproteobacteria > Lysobacterales > Lysobacteraceae > Stenotrophomonas > Stenotrophomonas sp. A3_2. Next base: position 36,331 of record NZ_JAZKVY010000253.1, on the reverse strand, counting down.
CCGCATTGCCCGGGCTCCAGTTGCGGCCGCGGCCGAGCTGCACCGTCACCGGTGAATCGTCGACCCAGCTGGCCAGCGAGTAACGGTCCGGCTGCGCCAGCGCGAGCAGGTACACGAATGGCTTGAGCAGCGAACCGACCGGACGCTGCGCCTCGATCGCGCGGTTGAAGCCGACCTCGGACACTTCACGGCTGCCGATCACCGCCAGCACGTCACCGTTGTGCACGTCGGTCAGCACCATGCCGGCCTGCAGTTCGGGCCGGCGCTTGCTTTCCAGCGACTTGATGGTGCGGGTCACCGCGCCTTCGGCATAGGCCTGCGCGGAGGGCGACATGCCGGTCATGACGCTCAGGCCAGCGCCCTGCAGGGCAGATTCCGGGTAGTCATGGCCGAGCTGGCGACGGACCAGGTCAACATAGGCGGGGAAGCGGTTGGCCGCCACCAGTCCCGGCGTCTTCGGCACGCCCAGCGGGGCCTTCAGTGCGCGCTGGTACTCGGCGTCGTCGATCAGCGTGGCTTCGTGCAGTTTGCCCAGCACGAAGTTGCGACGGTCCAACGCACGTTCCGGATTACGCCGCGGGTCGTAGAAGGACGGGCCCTTGACCAGGCCGATCAGCAGCGCGATCTGCTCGGTCTCCAGCGACTGCAGGTCACGGCCGAACCAGAACTCGGCACCGGACGACATGCCATGGATCGCCTGGCTGCCGCGCTGGCCCAGGTACACCTGGTTGAGATAGGCCTCGAAGATGGTGCGCTTGTCATAGCGCGCTTCCATGATCAGGGCGTAGAGCACTTCGTTGAATTTGCGGGTGAGCGTCTGTTCCTTGCCGATGCCGAGCAGGCCGCTGCGGGCCAGCTGCTGGGTCAGCGTGGAAGCGCCCTGACGGCTCTGGCCACCGGAGCGGATGGTCACCCACACCGCGCGCGCGATACCGGACAGGTCGATGCCGTGGTGGCGGTTGAAGTCCTTGTCCTCCACTGCCTGCAGGCCGGTCACCAGCAGGTCCGGCGCCTCGTCCATGCGGATCAGGCGGCGTTCTTCCTGCTTCTGGCCGTACAGGGTGGCGATACGCGCCGGATCCAGCCGCGCCGCCTTCAGGGCCTTGCGGCTGTCGGCATCGCGCAGCGAGGCGACCGCACCATCGGCCAGCGACAACTCGAGCCGACGCGGGGCAACCCGGCCATCGACGTCGTTGTAGCCGCGGCTGGAGATGACAAAGCGCCCGCCATTCACCGCATAGGTGGCCGGCTCCTTGCCCTGGCCATCATCGCGGTAGGCGGAGGCGGCCAGCTCGGTCTTCAGCGTGGACGCATCCATCGCCTTGCCGGGAGTGAGCACCAGCGGCCGCGCATACACCCGCGTCGGGATCTGCCAGCGCAGTTCGCCGAAACGTTGGGTCACCTGCTGGTTCAGGTACAGCGTATAGGGAATGAGGAAACCCAATCCCAACGCGACCGCAGCCATGCTCCAGGTGATCAGCCGGCGCCGCCACAGCGGGCCGTTGTCCTGCTGGTCGTCGTCGTCGAAATCGTCGATGTCGTCGGAATCGTAGCGTCGGGGCACGGGAATGCAGACAGGTAGGGTCTGGCGAGTCTAACGCAGGCGCCGTGGTGGCCGGCAGGTAATGGACCTCGGTTTCACTGCAGTTCAAGCAGCGCGCGACGCCCGCCACCCGGCCCTGACGCCCGCAAGCGCCGCCCAGCCGCCCTTCCAGCCGCCCCCCGCCAGGCAGACGTTGGCCAGGCGTGCGAGCAACTGCGGGGCATCCTGGGCGATCCAGCCTGCCGGCACATCCACGCGGCGATACAGCTGCAGGCGCGACCAGGCCATGCGCCAAGCGAGCGCGTGAAGTCCCTGGAAGCGCTCCGGCGCCACCACCACGCCGCGCTGTCCCAGCAGATCAGCCAGGGCCAGCAGGCGCCCCGCCGTGCGCTGGCGCGCCTGTGAATCAAACAGATCGAGATGGCGCAGGCGTTGCAGGAAACCACGGCGACTGGCCCCGATCTGGTTGTTGCCATGCTGCCGGTAGTCGATGGTCGGTTCGGCCAGCATGTCCAATCCTTTACGCAGCGATGCGTGGACCGCCAGCCATTCGTCGTGGCTCCAGCCCGCAGGCACGGGCAGTGATCCGACCACGAGCCGGCGACGCAGCGCACAGGTTGCGCCGGTGACAAAATTGCGTTGCAGGATCACGTCGGCAGCCAGCCCGTCGCGCTCCAGCTCCACTTCGGCCAGGTGCACTTTCAGCACCTCCATCAGGCGCTGGCCCAGCGGCGCGCCCTGCGCATCCACCAACCTCGCGTCGCTGTGCAGCAGCAACAGGGCCGGGTCTGCCCGGAAGCGTTGAACATAGCGGCGGACACGCCCCGGATGCCAGACATCATCCTGGTCGCACAGGAACAGGATGTCGGCCTGGCAACGCATCAGTGCATCGGCGAAATTGCGCACATAGCCGAGATTGTGCGCGTGCTGGACGATCTCGACACGGATGCCCAGCGCTTGTGCACGCGGCACGAAGGCCTGCAGCAGCTGCAGCGTCTGGTCGCTGGAACCGTCATCGCCGATCATGACTTCGTTCACCGGAAGATCCTGGTCGAGGATGCTGTCCAGCTGCGCCTGCAGGTAGCGCGCACCGTTGTAGGTGCACAGCGCGACGCCAATGCGCTCGGCAGGGGCCGTTCGGGATGGCGCGTCAGGCATCGAAGGTACTCGCGGAAACAAGGGCTGGGGGATGGTAGCAGAGCCCCCCAACAGGATGGATACGCTGGCTGGCTAGCCGTTGCCGGGATACGCAGCGATCCGCTGCATGGCCTGGGCCGCGCTCATCGGTCGCCACGTGTCCGCGTCGGGCTGGAACGGCCGCGGATGTACGTCTAGCAGCGCCTGCAGTGGGCCATTGTCCGCAATCAGATCCTGCTGCAGGCGTGACACCGGACCACGCGCCCGCGGCAGCACCGCGGCCAAGCCTCGCAGTGCCGCGCCCGGCAACGGCAGCGCCCAGGTCGGCTGTGCCAGGCTGGCGTGCACGCGGCGGAACATCGCGTGATAGGGTAGGCGCTCGCCACCGCCGATTTCCAGCACCCGTGCCGACGCAGCACCGGTGGCGATGCAAGCCACCACGGCGCGGGCGATATCGTCGGCATGCACCGGTTGGCGCAGGCCTCCCACCAGCGGAATCGGAAACAGGCGCAAACGCAGCGCACGCTGCACGATTGGGGTGATGCTGCGGTCGATGCCGGCCCCATAGACCAGGGTCGGCCGCAGGATCGTCCAACCCATGCCAAGACGCTCGGCCTGCGCGATCAGGCCCGCTTCACCCCGCTGCAGCATCGCCACAACGTCCTGCTCGTCGGCCTGCTCGGAATTCTGCTTGCTCAGCACGCTCATCGAACTGGTGGCGATGACCCGCCGCGCGGGGGCCGCCGTCTGCCGCGACAACCACTGCGCCAACGCTTCAAGGGGGCCGAAGCTGGCAATCGCCTGCAGGTCCGGAGACGGCATGCTGTCCAGCGCAGCCGCCAAGTCCCCGCACAGCCACTGCACGCCGTCCTGTGCCGGCTGCGGTTGCCGGCTCACCGCCTGTACCCGCCCATGCGCCTGCACCAGGCGCGGCAGCAGGAACCGGCCGATCTGGCTGGTGGCTCCGGAAACAAGGACGGTCATCGGCACTCCGTGGGGATGTTGCGAGGGGTGCCTACTATAGCGGTCCCTCCGGCAGCGGCGGGCTCAGGGCGACGACACCCCGATGTCGCGCAGGCGCTGCCGCAACTGCTGGTACTCGCTGCTGGAAGTGCCAACGCCAAGTTCGCCCGCCTGCTGGAGCGCACGTTCGGCAAAGGCGACATCACCGTTGCCCAAACGTTCGCTGCCAATCGCAAGCCAACGCTGCGCGAGGCGCTGGCGGGCCGCAGGCAGGCCGCCAGCGGTGGGAGCCAGCGTCTGCCAGGCCTGCAGGCAGGCACCTGCAGCCTGCACCCGGTTCTGCCGGAGGTTGTCGTCGAAACAACTGCGACTGGCAGGCAGCAAGCGCGCGGCCGCGGCCTTCACCCGTGAATCGAGCGGTGCCAGCGCCTGTGCTTCGCGAAGGGCATCGAATGCGCTGTGCCCCGGCGGGCTGATCCATTGGCCTGCGCGCTCGGCGCGTTCGATCCGGCGCAGGTGATCGCGCAGCTCGCGTTCACGCTGCGTGTTGCTCACTGCAGGCTGCTGAAGTGCCTCCAAGGCCTGCCGTGCGCGCTGCAGGCGTTGCGCGAGCTGCTGTTGCGCGGCCGGCGAAGCGCCCAGCTCCTCCGCCAGCGCTGCATCGGCCCGCGCCGCCTCGAACCGGAAGTCGTCGGCCTGCCTCTGGCTGCGTGCCAGCACCGCCTGCAACGTCTGTTCACGGCCGCGCTGGGCGCTGGCATCATCGGCCGCCACTGCCAGAACGGCGAGAAATCCCTTTGCTGCGGACTCCAGCTGCCCGCGCTGCAGGGCGCGCTGGGCCTGGCGCAGGCGCCGCTCGACGGCCTGCGCCAATGCTTCCTGGCTGGCGGGCAGATCAGCATGGCCGGCATCGAACTGGCGCGCACGCTGCAGTAGTGCGGCGGCCTCGGCCAGCTCGCCGCGTCCCGCCAGCGCGCGCGCCTGCTGCAGCAGATCGCTCAGTGCATCTTCGCGACCTTCCAGCGCGGGCAGATTGTCCGGCTGCAGCGACAGGATGCGCTGGAACAGGGGCAGCGCGCTGCTGTCACCTTCATCCAGCCGGCCCGCAGCGAAGGCGTTGCGTGCCTGCGCCAGCAGCGCACCGATGCCGGCACCTGCGCTGCACCGGGCCCGCAGCTGGCGCGCGACGGCGTCCGCCTCGCCCTGTGGTACCTGCAGTTCCTGGGCCAGTGCCAGCGCCTGCGCGCTGCCGTCGAGATCGTTGGCCTGCATCTTTTCGCGGGCCTGCTGCAGGGCCGCCGCGCCGGTACGGGCCAGGCCTTCGCGGGCCTGCGGACGATCTCCATCCAGCGCCAGCACGGCCTGGTAGCGCTCGCGCGCACCACTGCCATCGGCGGCACTCAGCCGCCCGGCCGCCAGTGCGCCATCACCTTCGGCCAGCAGCTGCTCGATCCGAGGCTCATCCCAGAACCAGTCGGCCAGCGGCTTGCGCAGCAGCACCAGCAGCACAAACACCGCCAGCGCCGCGACCAGCGCCCAGCGCCACACCCGGCGCGCGTGGCGTGCCTGCAGCCACCACCAACGGCCTTCGCGGCGGACGCGGTCCAGCGCAGGAAGTTCAGCGCCATGCGGGCGATGCGGGGGCTCGCGTTCCATGCGTGCAGGGTAGCCGGGGCAGCGTGAAGCTCAGCCGAGGCGACGCGCCTCGCTCACGCCGGGCAGCGCGTCCAGCTTGCCCAGCAGGGTCGACAGCTGGCCGTAGTCACTCACCTTCAGCCGCAGGCGCAGGTGGGCACGGCCACTGTTGCGCACGTTGTCACTGTGGATGTCCAGCACGTAGGCGTCTTCCTGGGCGATCAGGTTGGTGATGTCCTTCAGCAGCCAGCGGCGATCGACCGCATCGACCACGACGTCCACCTCGTAGCCGCCCCCGGCCTGGCCCCACTCCACCGGCAGGATGCGCTGCGGGCTGGTGGCCGCCAGACGGGCCAGCGCAGCGCAGTCTGCACGATGCACGGTGACACCGCGGCTACGGGTCAGGTAGCCGACGATGGGTTCGCCGGCCACCGGCTGGCAGCAGCGCGCCAGTTGTACCAGCAGGTTGCCCACGCCCTGTACGGTGAACTTGGACTTGCCCAGGTTCTCGCGGCGCGCGGTCGGCCGCGGCAGGCTCGGCGCGGGCGCCGGTTGGCTTGCTGCACGTTCGGCTTCCAGCAGGGCACGGCTGACCTGGTTCGGCCCGGTATCGCCCAGCGCCACCTGGATGTAGAGGTCGTCAACGCTGTCGGCATGGAACTTCTTCGCCGCGATGGCCAGGTCCGAGTGCTGCAGCCCCAGGCGCTTCAGCTCGCGCTCGAGCAGTTCGCGCCCGGCCTGCACGTTGCGCGCGCGGTCCAGCTTGTGGAACCAGCTGCGCACCTTCTCGCGCGAACGGTTGCTGGCCAAGAAGCCGTTGGCCGGCATCAGCCAGTCGCGGCGCGGGTCGGCCTCCTTGCCGGTCAGTATCTCGACCCGGTCGCCACTGCGCAGACGGTAAGTCAGCGGTACGATGCGGCCATTGACCTTCGCGCCACGGCAGCGGTGGCCAACCATGGTGTGCACCTGATAGGCGAAATCGAGCGGCGTGGCGCCCTGCGGCAGGTCCAGCACCTCGTCCTTCGGGCTCAGCGCATAGACCCGGTCCTCGGTCAGTTCGGCATCGAGCGCCCCGGCCAGTTCGTTGCCCTGCCCGTCCTGGGCCTGCTCCAGCAGCTGGCGCATCCAGGTGATCTTGCGGTCGAAGGACTTCTCCGCGCCCTTGCCGCCTTCCTTGTACTTCCAGTGCGCGGCCACGCCCAGCTCGGCCTGCGAATGCATCTCGTGGGTACGGATCTGCACTTCAATGGTGCGCCCTTCCGGACCAACCACGGCGGTATGCAGCGAGCGATAGTCGTTGGCCTTGGGCCGGGCGATGTAATCGTCGAACTCGCTCGGCACCGGTGCCCACAGTGCATGCACCACGCCCAGCGCGGCATAGCAGGCGGCGACATCGTCGACCATTACCCGCACCGCACGGATGTCGTACAGCTGGTCGAACGCCAGCCGCTTCTTCTGCATCTTCCGCCAGATGCTGTAGATGTGCTTCGGGCGGCCACTGACCTCGGCCTTGATGCCCTGCGCAACCAGCTCGCGCGACAGCACCTTCTTGACATTCTCGACGTAGCGCTCGCGGGCGATGCGGGTTTCGTCGACTTCCCGAGCAATGCGCCGGTAGGTCTCCGGCTCCAGGTGGCGGAACGCCAGGTCCTCCAGCTCCCACTTCAGCTGCCAGATGCCCAGGCGGTTGGCCAATGGCGCGTGGATGTCGCGTGTCAGCTGCGCCAGCGCGCGGCGCTGCTCGTCGTCCAGCTTGTCGGCCGCGCGCATCCGCGCCAGTTGCCGGGCCAGCAGGATCGGCACCACGCGCAGGTCGCGGATGATCGCCAGCAGCAGCCGGCGCAGGCCCTCGCTGTTGCGTCCGGCCTCACGGCCGGCGTGCAGTGCCCACACCGGGTCGGCCGCATCCTGGCCGTCGAGCAGGCCGATCACCGCCGCCTTGTGGTTGCCCAGCGGCAGCTGGTCCAGGCTGGTACGCAGGCCCGGCAGGTCAAACAGCAATGCTGCCACCACCGCGCCTTCGTCGGCCGAGAGCATCGCCAGCGCATCGAGGGTATCGCCCAGCACCGACCAGGTAGTACGCATCTGGTGGTCGCAATCCGGCGCTTCCCAATGCTCGCGCAGGGCCTGGCGCAGCGGAGCAGGCAGCACCGCTGCCGAGGGACGGTTCAACAAGGCATCCAGGCCGGGGACGGAAGCGCGGTTCACAGCATCAAGCAGGCAAGACAGAGGCCTCTACACTAGCGCCGGCGCCGTTCAGGGACAATGACCGTGGCCACCATCCCCCGGCATGAAGACATGCCGCTACACTCGCGGGCAAACCCAGGAGAGTCCCGTCATGTCCCCGATCGTCCCGCGTTTCCGCCTACGGCTGCTGGCTTGTGCCGCACTGTTGCTGTCCCTGTCGGCGCCTGCGCTGGCCCAGCGCGTGGTAGAGGGTGACCTGCAGCAGCAGATGTCACCGGCCGAATTCAAGGCTGCTGGCCTGGACAAGCTCAGTGCGCAGGAACTGGCCACGCTCAACCGCTGGCTGCAGGGCAAGGTCGAGGCGGCCACGACCCAGGCAGTTGCAGCGGTACGGGAATCGGCGCGCGAGGAAGGCCGCCAGGAAGTGATCGTGAAGAATCGCGGCTTCTTCGATTTCGGCAGCAGTGAGCCGATCGTCGGCGTGCTGCAGGGTGAGTTCCGCGGGTTCGGCAAGGGCCGCGTCTACGTGCTGGACAACGGCCAGGAATGGGAGCAGATCGATGCAACCACCCTGGCAGGCGTGCGCAGGCAGTCGCCCGCCGTCAGCATCAAGCCCGGTGTGATGGGCGTCTGGTACCTGAAGGTCGACGGTGTGAACACCCAGCCGAAGGTGCGTCGTACCAAGTAACGACGCCCATCGTGTAGAGCCGAGCCCACGCTCGGCTGCGATCTGCACGGGAAGATGACGAGGCATCAAAAAAGCAGCCGAGCATGGGCTCGGCTCTACGTCATCACATCATCGGAGTCACGCCTGGCGCAGTGCGGCTACCCGCTGCGCCAGCTTCTTCGCCGAGATGCCGGTCCGCGCGCCCAGCTCCTGCGCGAACAGCGACACCCGCAGCTCTTCCAGATCCCAGCGCAGCGCCTGCCATTGCGGGTGCTCGCGCAGGCCCTGCTGCTCAGCCACTTCCAGCGCTTCCAGGAACGGATGCAGTTCCAGCATGCGCGCCTGATCGCGCGGCGGATCACGCTTGGCGCGCTCGGTACGCAGGATCATCGCTTTCAGATAGCGCGGATACTGCGCCAATGCGTCGGCCGGTGTATCGCGCAGGAAGCCTGGATGGATCAGCCCGGCCAGCTGCGCCTCCATGTCGTCCAGGTTGCCGCGCGCCCAGCCCATCAGCGGCGCTTCCAGCATCGGCTTCAGTTCGGCCACCAGCGCCAGGATGGTCTCGGCCAGCTTCAGCCGCGACATGGCCTCACCGAACAGCGCCTTGGCCGCATGCTCGCGGCGCTGCTCGAAGGCCGCCGCATCGCGTATGTCTTCCAGGCCTTCAGCCAGTACGGCGTTCATCGCCGCATCGACCAGGTCGCCACGAAGGCGTTCCTGCGATTCGATCGCCGCATACAGCAGGCCCGTCTTGGCACCCACCGGCAACTGCTTGCGTGCCTGCTTCATCTTCTCGGCCAGCGCGATCTCCAGCAGGCGGCGCACACCCAGCGGATGAGCCGCCTGCGCCTGCTGCCGATCAGCGAAGATGCGCAGCGCCACGCTGTCGCCCTCGTCCAGCAGCGCCGGATAGGCCGGCACGCCGGCTTCGCCGGGCACCTGCAGCGGAATCGGCGTGGCCGGGAAGGTACGCAGGCCATCAGCCGCCATTTCACGTCCGGCGCGTGCAGCGAAGGCGTCGCCCGCGCGCCCACCGAACTTCGCGCGCAATGCGTCCAGGTCGCGCGAGGTGGCCAGCACCCTGCCCTGCTCGTCGCGCAGGCGCAGGTTCATGTGCAGGTGCGGTTCGATCGAGCCGGGCTCGAAATCGAGCGCGGTCACCGTGGCGCCTGTCGCGCGTGAGAGGAAACGCGCCAGTTCGCCGGTGATGGCATCGGCACTGGGTTGCGGGAACGCCTCGTAGAACGCGCGACCAAAGTCCGGCGCCGGCACGTAGTTGCGGCGCATCGCCTTGGGCAGGCTGCGAATCAGCGCCGCAGCCTTGTCGGCAACGAAGCCGGGCGCCAGCCAGCCCAGCTGCACCGGATCCAATGCGTTGAGCAGGTGCAGCGGTACGTCAAGGGTTACGCCGTCATCCTCGGCACCCGGCTCGAAGCGGTAATGCAGCGGCAATCGTGCCTGGCCCAGCGCGAGGTACTTCGGGTAGCGCTCCTGCTCACTGCCTTCGCCCGGCAACAGGTCGGCCAGCGTCCAGTGCAGGGTCTTGCGCTGTTCCGGCGCAAGACCCTTCCACCAGGCATCCAGGCCGGAGGCCGAATGGATCTGCGGCGGCACCCGGTCCAGGTACCAGCGTGCCTGCCAGTCTTCGTCGGCAACGATGCCGGCGCGGCGCAGCTTGGCTTCTTCCTCGCGCGCGACCTCCAGCACCTTCTGGTTGTCGGCGACGAAACTGGCGCGGGTATTGATCTCGCCGGTCACCAGTGCCTGGCGCACGAAGATGTCATGCGCCTCGCCCGGCGCGATGCGGCCGTAATGGACCGGTTTCTTCGGTGCCAGCACCAGGCCGAACAGGCTGATCTGCTCAGACGCCAGCACCTGGCCCTGCGCGCGCGACCAGTGCGGGTCGAAGTGCTTGCGCAGCAGCAGGTGCGGCAGTTCGGCGATCACCCAGTCCGGCTCGATCGCGGCCAGGGTCATGCCCCATACCTTCTGCGTATCCAGCAGGTTGGCCACCAGCAGCCACGGCGGTGGCCGCTTGGCCAGCGCCGAACCGGGGAACGGCAGGAAGCGGCGCTGGCGCGGCGCCTGGAAATCGCCCTTCTCGGTGCGGTGGCCGATCTGCGTCGGCAGGCCCGCCACCAGCGCCCGGTGCAGGGTCTGGTAGGCAGCAGCGCGCACACGTTCGCTGAAACCGCCGCCAACCGGCGCCTGTTCCTTCTGCGCGCGCACGGCCACCGGCGCCGGTGCGGCCTCCGCCTTGCCTTCGCGGGCCAGGCGTGCAGCCCGGTGCAGCTGGCCCCGGGTCGCCTTCACCGCCGCCGCGTCATCGCGCGCCGGGGCCGGTGCAGTGCTGCCCGCCAGCAGCGGCGCCATCGATGCCTCGCTGGGCTCTTCCTTCCAGCCCAGTTCCTCGCACAGCAGGCGCAGCTGCCGGTGCAGCTCGCGCCATTCGCGCATGCGCAGGAAACCGAGGAAATGACGGCCACACCAGTCGCGCAGCTTGGACTGGGTCAGGTCTTCATGTGCCTGCCGGTAGGCATCCCACAGGCGCAGCACGCCGACGAACTCGGAGCGGCCGTCGGCAAACTGCGCATGCGCGCTGTCGGCCGCACCGCGCGCCTCGGGCGGGCGTTCGCGCGGGTCCTGGATGCCCAGGAACGAGGCGATCACCAGCATCGGCCGCAGGCAGCCGGCGGCCTGCGCGGCCACCAGCATGCGCGCCAGCTTCACGTCCACCGGCAGGCGCGCCATCTGCTTGCCGATGGTGGTCAGGCGCCGTTCGGCATCGATCGCCCCCAGTTCGGTCAGCTGCTGCCAGCCATCGGCCACCGCGCGCTCGTCCGGTGCTTCCAGGAACGGGAACTCCTCGATGCGGCCCAGGCCCAGCTGCAGCATGCGCAGGATCACCCCGGCCAGGCTGGAGCGGCGGATTTCCGGATCGGTGAACTCCGGCCGCGCCTGGAAATCGGCCTCAGCATACAGGCGGTAACAGATGCCCTCGGCGATACGGCCGCAGCGCCCCTTGCGCTGGTTGGCGCTGGCCTGCGAGATCGGCTCGATGTGCAGGCGGTCCAGCTTGTTGCGCGGGCTGTAGCGCTTGACGCGGGCAAGGCCCGGATCGACCACGTAACGGATGCGCGGCACCGTCAGCGAGGTTTCCGCCACATTGGTGGCCAGCACGATGCGCCGGTTCGGCCCGGGATTGAACACCCGGTCCTGGTCCTGGTTGGACAGCCGCGCATACAGTGGCAGTACCTCGGTGTTGCGGTACTTTCGCCGTTCCAGCGACTGGTGCGCATCGCGGATCTCGCGCTCGCCCGGCAGGAAGATCAGCACGTCGCCGCGTGCATCCAAGCGGGTAATCTCGTCGACAGCCGACACGATGGCATCGTTGACGGTACGTTCGCCCTGGTCTTCACCCTCGCCTTCCAGCGCGCGGTAGCGCACCTCCACCGGGTAGGTGCGGCCCTCAACGCTGATCACCGGCGCATTGTCGAAATGCTGGGCGAAGCGTCCGGTGTCGATGGTGGCCGAAGTGACGATCAGCTTCAGGTCGGGGCGCTTGCGCAGCAGCTGCTTCAGGTAGCCCAGCAGGAAGTCGATGTTGAGGCTGCGCTCGTGCGCCTCGTCGACGATGATCGTGTCGTAGTTCGACAACCAGCGGTCGCTGGCAATCTCCGCCAGCAGGATGCCGTCGGTCATGAACTTGATGCGGCTGTCTTCGCTGACCTTGTCGTTGAAGCGCACCTGGTAGCCCACCAGCTGGCCCAGTTCACTCTGCAGTTCCTGTGCGACACGGCTGGCTACCGCACGTGCGGCAATCCGTCGCGGCTGGGTGCAGCCGATCATGCCGGCCTGGCCACGGCCGGCGGCCAGGCACAGTTTCGGCAGCTGGGTGGTCTTGCCCGAACCGGTTTCACCAGCGATCACCACGACCTGGTGGTCGCGGATCAGCCCGATGATGGCGTCGGCTTCACGCGCAATCGGCAGCTGCGGGTCCAGAGTAATGGACGGCTGCTGCTGCGCCCGCACCTGCCGGCGCTGCACCGACGCCTGCAAGGCCTGCTCGAAGGTGGCGGCCAGTGCCGCATCCTGTGGCTTGGCCTGGCAACGCGAGAGCATCCCCAGCAAACGGCCCCGGTCGCGGCTCATGGCGCCGTCGATGGCGGCGCGCTGTTGGCGCAGGCGGGGCGATGGATTTTTATCGATAGAGTTCATCAATCGGTTCGTTCAAAACTTTGAAAGCGACCAGTCATCACGACCGGTTTATTGTGAAGGCCAACGATTCCACAAGGAGGAACCCCATGGCGAAGACCAAGAGCACGACCAAGGCCAAGACCGGCAAGCAGAAGCTTGCGGCGGCGGCACCGTCGGCGCCGAACATCGATATCGGGATCACCCAGGGCGACCGCAAGAAGATCGCCGACGGTCTGTCGCGCTTCCAGGCCGATGCGTTCACGCTCTACCTGAAGACGCACAACTTCCACTGGAACGTGACCGGGTCGATGTTCAACTCGCTGCACACCATGTTCGAGACGCAGTACACCGAGCAGTGGGCGGCACTGGACGATGTGGCCGAGCGCATCCGCGCGCTGGGCTTCAATGCCCCGGGCTCCTACCGGGAATTCGCTGCGCTGACCTCGATCGTCGAGGAACCGGGCCTGACCGACAGTGCGGACTGGCGTGAAATGGTACGCCAGTTGGTGGTCGCCAACGAAGCGGTATGCCGTACGGCACGTGAAGTGCTGGAGGTGGCGGCCAAGGGGGACGACGCGCCGACCGAGGATCTGATGACCCAGCGCCTGCAGACCCACGAGAAGTATGCCTGGATGCTGCGTTCCCTGCTGCAGTAAGGGTTGGCGGGGGCGGCAGGGCTGCGCCCTGCACCCGCAGAGGCAACTGCAACGTCAACGTCAACGTCAAAAGCGGGCTATCCGTGGATTGGCGGGGCGGGTCCAGTTGCGGGGGACGCCGTGAATACGTCCATGTAGGCTCGGTCGCCGCATCCATGCGGCTCACGCCCCCGCAACCGGACCCACCCCGCCTTCGACAGTTTTCCGCGATCTGCCAGCAAAGCCATTGGGGTCAGATCCGTTTTCCGCAGGAAAACGGATCTGACCCCATCTTGTTTGTCGATATCTGACTGTTTTCATCACGCATGGCGTGGATGGACCCTCCGTGACCGGGAAACCGTCGAAGGCGGGGCGGTGTGGGCTTGCAGGACCGTTGGCGCCATGGATGGCGCCATCGAGCCCCCAAGGACGGGTTTACGGCGTGTCCTGCAAGCCCACACCGCCCCGCCCAGCCAGCAGACACCCCAGAGCCGGCTGTTGCCTTGGACGTTGCTCTGGCTTGTAGCAGGTGCAGGGCGCAGCCCTGCCGCCGCCTCCGGGAGGTAAACTAGCCGGATGCCTTCCCGTCCCGCGCACGACCTGCTTCAACGCGTCTTTGGTTACGACGATTTCCGTGGTCCGCAGCAGGACATCGTGGAGCATGTCGCTGCCGGTCACGATGCCCTGGTGCTGATGCCCACCGGCGGTGGCAAGTCGCTGTGCTACCAGGTGCCGGCCCTGCTGCGTGACGGATGTGGCATCGTCATCTCGCCACTGATCGCGCTGATGCAGGACCAGGTCGAAGCCCTGCGCCAGCTCGGCGTTCATGCCGAGTACCTGAATTCCACCCTGGATGCCGAGACCGCCGGCCGCGTCGAACGCGAGCTGCTGGCCGGCGAGCTGGACATGCTCTATGTCGCCCCCGAGCGGCTGCTGACCGGCCGCTTCCTGTCGCTGCTGTCACGCAGCCAGATCGCCCTGTTCGCCATCGACGAAGCCCACTGCGTGTCGCAGTGGGGCCACGACTTCCGCCCGGAATACCGCCAGCTGACCGTGCTGCACGAGCGCTGGCCGCAGATTCCGCGGATCGCGCTCACCGCCACCGCCGACCCGCCGACCCAGCGCGAGATCGCCGAGCGTCTGGATCTGCAGGAAGCGCGCCACTTCGTCAGCTCGTTCGACCGCCCCAACATCCGCTACACCGTGGTGCAGAAGGACAACGCCCGCAAGCAGCTGACCGATTTCCTGCGCGGCCACCGTGGCGAGGCCGGCATCGTCTACTGCATGTCGCGGCGCAAGGTCGAGGAGACCGCTGAATTCCTGTGCGGCCAGGGCTTCAACGCCCTGCCCTACCACGCCGGCCTGCCGCCGGAGGTGCGCGCTAACAACCAGCGCCGCTTCCTGCGCGAGGACGGCATCGTCATGTGCGCCACCATCGCCTTCGGCATGGGCATCGACAAGCCGGACGTGCGCTTCGTGGCGCATACCGACCTGCCCAAGTCGATGGAAGGCTACTACCAGGAAACCGGCCGCGCTGGTCGTGATGGCGAAGCTGCCGAAGCCTGGCTGTGCTACGGCCTGGGCGACGTGGTACTGCTCAAGCAGATGATCGAACAATCCGAGGCGGGCGAAGAACGCAAGCAGCTGGAACGGGGCAAGCTCGACCACCTGCTGGGCTACTGCGAATCCATGCAATGCCGCCGCCAGGTGCTGCTGGCCGGTTTCGGCGAGACCTATCCCCAGCCCTGCGGCAACTGCGACAACTGCCTGACGCCGCCGGCCTCGTGGGATGCGACCATTCCGGCGCAGAAGGCGCTGAGCTGTGTCTACCGCAGTGGCCAGCGCTTCGGCGTCGGCCACCTGATCGACATTCTGCGCGGCAGCGAGAACGAGAAGGTGAAGCAGCAGGGCCACGACAAGCTCAGTACCTATGCGATCGGCCGCGACCTGGATGCGCGCACCTGGCGCAGCGTGTTCCGCCAGCTGGTGGCCGCCAGCCTGCTGGAAGTGGACAGCGAGGGCCACGGTGGCCTGCGCCTGACCGATGCCAGCCGCGACGTGCTGACCGGTCGCCGCCAGATCAGCATGCGCCGCGACCCGGCCAGCAGCGCCAGCGGGCGCGAGCGAAGCGCGCAGCGCACCGGCCTGTCTGTGCTGCCGCAGGATCTGGCGCTGTTCAACGCGCTGCGCGGTCTGCGCGCCGAACTGGCCCGCGAACAGAACGTGCCGGCCTTCGTGATCTTCCACGACAGCACCCTGCGCAACATCGCCGAGCAGCGCCCGACCAGCCTGGATGAACTGGCACGGGTCGGCGGCATCGGCGGCACCAAGCTGAGCCGCTACGGCCCGCGCCTGGTCGAGATCGTGCGCGAAGAGGGGTAGCGCCGGGCGCCTGGCCAGGCGCCTCCCCATCGCCAACCGTGCGCTCGTCCCCCTGTAGAGCCGAGCCCACGCTCGGCTGCTTCTGCGTGAACGGCAGCCGAGCGTGGGCTAGGCTCTACACTGGTGCAGGTCCAACCTTGAACCGCCCATTCAGCCGGAGGTGCATCCACGGCCGCTTGCGGCTAGATTAGCGCCATGTCCCTCGCCTCGACCCTGCTCCGTGTCGTGCTCATGCTCAGCCTGCTGCTCAACGGGCTGAACGCGGCCATGGCAAGTGGTCACGAGGAAATGGGCCGGATGGCCCACGCGGTAGCCGCCCTTGATGGCGGCGATGCCGACTGCCACCACCACGCCGCCATGCAGGCCGACGAGGCCCCGCAGGCCAAGGCCCCCGCCCACGACGCCCACTGCCAGATCAAGGACTGCGTGCGCAGTTGCGCCCAGCACCCGCTGCTGGTGGTGCAGCCGTTGCCGTACCTGGCGGGCCCGGCGTTGTCGCTGGCACCACAGCCGATGCCGGCGACAGGCCGCCCGGCGCCGCCGCTGCCGCCCATCTCACGCCCTCCCATCGGCTGATTCCACACGCACCGTGCGCCCTGCGCACCGTAGCCGGCGGCCTGCCGGCGTCTTTACGTGTCTGGAGTCACCACCATGAATACCCGCATTCCCCCCGGCCCGGGCGCTGTGCCCATGCCGTCGCGCCGCCTGTTCGTGCAGGGCCTGGCCGCCGGTGGCGTGGTTGCCGGCATCGCCGCTGTCGGCGTGCCGCAGCGCGCGCTCGCCGCCGCCACGGCCGCCCCGCGCCTGGCCGGCGCCCCGGCCGTGCTCAGCGATACCCGCATCGAACTGGCCATCGGCGAATCGCTGGCCAACTTCACCGGCCGCACCCGCCCGGCGATCACCGTCAACGGCTCGCTGCCGGCACCGATTCTGCGCTGGCGCGAAGGCCAGACCGTGGACCTGTTCGTGCGCAACACGCTGGAGCGCCACCCGACCTCGATCCACTGGCACGGCATCCTGCTGCCGGCCAACATGGACGGCGTGCCCGGCCTGAGCTTCAACGGCATCGGCCCCGGCGAGACCTACCACTACCACTTCCAGCTGAAGCAGTCGGGCACCTACTGGTACCACAGCCATTCGATGTTCCAGGAGCAGGCCGGCCTGTACGGTGCACTGATCATCGATCCGGCCGAGCCAGCGCCGTACCACCACGACCGCGAGCACGTGATCCTGCTGTCCGACTGGACCGACATGGACCCGGGTGCGTTGTTCCGCCGCATGAAGAAGCTTGCCGAGCACGACAACTACTACAAGCGCACCCTGCCCGACTTCCTGCGCGATGCGAAGCGTGACGGCTGGTCGGCCGCGCTGTCCGACCGCGGCATGTGGGGCCGGATGCGGATGACGCCCACCGACATCTCCGACATCAACGCGCACACCTACACCTACCTGATGAACGGCACCGCCCCGGCCGGCAACTGGACCGGGCTGTTCCGCAGCGGGGAAAAGGTACTGCTGCGCTTCATCAATGGCGCCTCGATGACCTACTTCGATGTGCGCATTCCCGGCCTGAAGATGACCGTGGTCGCCGCCGATGGCCAGTACATCCATCCGGTCAGCATCGATGAATTCCGCATCGCTCCCGCCGAAACCTACGATGTGCTGGTCGAGCCCACCGGCCAGGACGCGTTTACCATCTTCTGCCAGGACATGGGCCGCACCGGCTTCGCTGCCGGCACGCTGGCGGTACGCCATGGCCTGCAGGCGCCGATCCCTGCACGCGACCCGCGCCCGTTGCTGACCATGAGCGACATGGGGCATGACATGGGCGGTGGCGGTCATGGCGGGCACGACATGACCGCGATGAAGGGCATGGAAGGCGGCTGTGGCGCCAGCATGGGCCACGGTGCGCATGGCGGCGGTGATGCCGCCAGCAAGGCGCCAAAGCACCCGCCCAGCGAGCGCAACAACCCGCTGGTGGACATGCAGAGTTCGGCTACCGAACCGAAGCTGGACGACCCCGGCATCGGCCTGCGCGACAACGGCCGCAAGGTCCTGACCTACGGCGCCATGCGCAGCCTGTTCGAAGACCCCGATGGTCGCGAGCCCAGTCGTGAAGTCGAGCTGCACCTGACCGGCCACATGGAGAAATTCTCCTGGTCGTTCGACGGCATCCCGTTCGCCAGCGCCGAGCCGCTGCGGCTGAACTACGGCGAGCGCATGCGCATCGTGCTGGTCAACGACACCATGATGCAGCACCCGATCCATCTGCACGGCGTGTGGAGCGATCTGGAAAACGCACAAGGCGAATTCCAGGTGCGCAAGCACACCATCGACATGCCACCCGGTACACGCCGCAGCTACCGCGTGCGCGCCGACGCGCTCGGCCGCTGGGCCTATCACTGCCATCTGCTGTACCACATGGAAGCGGGCATGATGCGCGAAGTGAGGATCGAAGAATGAGCCGCTCACTGCTTTCCCCAAGCCTGCTGGCCCTGGGCCTGGCCGCCGCGTTGCCGGTGTTCGCGCAGTCGCACGCCGGCCATGACATGGGCGCGATGAACGTGCCTGCGAAGAGCGCGAAGACCCCGGCCGAAACGGTCGATCATTCAAAGATGGATCATTCGGAGATGGACATGGGTGCGGCGGATCACGCCGGCATGGACCACTCCACGATGGACCACTCGAAGATGGACCATGGCGCGATGCAGCCAGCGGCGATGGACCATTCGCAGATGGACCACGGGGCGATGGGCCACGGCACGCCTGCACCCACCGAACCGCGCGAACCGATCCCGGTCCCGACTGATGCCGACCGCGCCGCCGCCTTCCCGCCGATCGCGCATGGCGCGATGGAACACGCGCCGGAGATCAACAGCCTGCTGCTGATCGACCGGCTTGAGCATTGGGATGGCAAGAGCAGCAACGGCCAGGCCTGGGAAGCCACCGGCTGGATCGGCGGCAACATCAACCGCCTGTGGCTGCGCACCGATGGCGAACGCAGCCGCGGCCGCACCGAATCGTCGTCACTGGAAGCACTGTATGGTCGCAGCGTGTCGCCGTGGTGGGACGTGCTGGTCGGCGTGCGCCAGGACTTCCGCCCGTCCGACTCGCGCACATGGGCGGCCATCGGCATCCAGGGTCTGGCGCCGTACAAGTTCGAAAGCTCGGCCACGCTGTACATGGGCTCCGGCGGCCAGGTGCTGGCCAAGGCCGAGGTCGAGTACGACGTGCTGTTGACCAACCGCCTGATCCTGCAGCCGCTGCTGGAAGCCACCGTTGCGGCCAAGGATGAACCGGAGTACGGCATTGGTCGCGGACTGAACAAGGTCGAAGCCGGGCTGCGCCTGCGCTATGAGTTCAGCCGTCGCTTCGCGCCGTACATCGGCATCAGCCACGAACGTACGTTTGGCGACACCGCCGACTATGCCGGTGACCACGCGCGCGACACGCGTTGGGTGGCGGGCGTGCGCATGTGGTTCTGAGCAGCGGTTCGTGAGCAATGGCCAGCCCCGGCAGCCGCCGGGGCCGGCTACACTGCGCCACGTTCCAATGCAGGCACCGCCATGTCGTTGCAGATCCGCCGCGCCACCCTTGCCGATGTCGATGCGCTGTCGGCGATCGCCATCGCCACGTACAACGAAACCTGGGGCGATTCCTATCCGCCGCAGGAGCTGCACGATTTCCTGCAGGCGCACTACAGCAGCGAACCGCAGCGCATCGAACTGTCCGACCCACGCAGTGCCATCTGGCTGTTGCTGGACGGTGACGCCGTGGTCGGCTATCTGGCCGCCGGTGCCAACACCTTGCCGCACACGGATGCACGCGAGGGTGACATCGAGCTGAAGCGGTTCTACATTCTGGCTGCACACCAGAACGGCGGCCATGGTGCACGCATGATGGACGCGTTCATGGCCTGGCTGGACCGGCCGCACCGCCGCACCCCGTGGGTGGGCGTATGGGAAGAAAACTTCGGCGCGCAGCGCTTCTACGCGCGCTATGGCTGCAGCAAAGTGGGCGAGTACGACTTCATCGTCGGCGATACCCACGACCGCGAGTTTATCCTTCGGCGGCCGTGATCACGTCTTTGTAGAGTCGAGCCATGCTCGGCTATTGGCGGCAACAGCCAGTCGAGCATGGCTCGACTCTACAGAGAGCGAAGCGCCTAGAAGTCGAACAACTCGGAGAGGAAGCTCTCCTTCTTCTTTTTCTTGTAGCCGTGGCCACGGTTGTCCTCGTAGCGCTGGCCGAGGTGGCGGGTATCACGGTGCATCACCGGTGGCGGCGCGGACGCCGGCTGAGCCTGCACGGGCGCTGGCGGAGGTACCGCAGCACCGGCGCCCGCACGTTCGATGATCTTGTCCAGCTCGCCACGATCCAGCCACACACCTCGGCAGCCAGGACAATAGTCGATCTCGATGCCATGGCGTTCGGCCATCTGCAGGGTCTGGGTCTTGCACACGGGGCACAGCATCGGCATTGCTCCTGTCGGTCTGGTAACGACTGTACCTGCCCTGTGATGACTGTGCGGCAACACATGACCGATAGCACAGGGACTTCCGGCGCGTGCCAGCGTCCCTCGCCATCTTCCACACTGCAAGCTGGTTCCGCAGGGAGTGCGTCCATGACCGTCCTGTCCCGCCTGCCCAGCGCCGCGCGCCTGCTGCTGGTGCTGTTCGGCGTTGGCGTTGGCCTGAATCTGCGCGACATCGCAGCCGCCGCAGGCACGCCGATTCCCGCCTTGCCCATTGCTTACGGCGGCAGCCTGCTCGACAACGCGCTGGCCGAGCTCGTGGCACTTCTGCTGGCCGCGCTGCTGCGGCCACGCGGGATGGGCCTGATGGCCAGCCTGGGGCTGCGCGGCAACGGCTGGAGCGGCCCGATGTGGGTACTGCTGGCCAGCCTGCCCTGCTGGCTGGGCCTGGCGCTGCTCGGTACACCGAACAAGGCACTGACCGTACTGGATGCCACCATGCTGGCGGTGCTGTTCCCGCTGGCCGAGGAAGTACTCTTCCGCGGCCTGGGCTTCGTGCTGCTGGTGAAGATCGTGCGCGGCCCCTGGCCATGGCTTGCACTGCCGCAGGCGCTGCTGTTCGGCATGGTGCACTGGCTCGGCTTCGGCGGGTTCGACGGTGGCGGCATCGCGCTGTTCGTCGGCGCAGTGATGGCCCTCGGTGGCTTCATCTTCGCTTGGCTCGACCACCTCGACGGCGACACGCTGTGGTGCGGCCTGGCCCTGCACGTTTCGATGAACCTGGCCTGGAATGTGTTCAGCCTCGACGACGCCGTCGCTTTGGGCTGGCAGGCCACCGGTCTGCGCATCGGCACCGCCCTGCTCGCGGTCGCGGTGCTGGCCTGGCACGTGCGGCTCCGGCGCCAGATAAGCCTGTAACGCCCGCTTAGCCTGCCGTGCACGTCGGGATCACTACTGGCTTGCGCATACTTGCGCGCCATTTCACCGTTGCTGTCCGGAGTTGTCGCGTCATGTTGCTGTCCAAGCGCCACGTCGAACCCCGCGTCCTGCTCATCGAGGACGCCGAGGAAACCCGCGAACTGAGTCGGCTGGCGCTGGAAAGCCAGGCCTGCCACGTGGCGGGCGTGAGCTCTGCCGAAGCGGCATTGGGCCTACTGGCCGCCGGTGAGCGTTTCGATCTGCTGTTCACCGACGTCAATCTGGGTGCAATCAGTGGCATCGAAGCCGCCAACCGGGTCCGCGGCCTGTATCCCCAGCTGCCGATCCTGGTGACGTCGGGCATGGACCAGCACCAGGTGCTGCCGCAGCTGCGCGACGGCATCCATTTCCTGCCCAAGCCGTACAACATGAGCGAGCTGCTCGACGCCATCCGGCTGTGCTTCCGGCATGCCGATGTGGGCGTATTGACCGGGCCGGATGCACAGGCGGCCTGAGGCGTTCATCCATGCATGGCGTGCATCTACTGCAATGGCCCTGTAGATCCACGCCATGCGTGGATGGCGCCCATCATCAACCGCTGCTGTACGGCCCGCTACCCGGAAACACCTTCAGCAGCGCACGGGTGATCGTGTCCGGGTAGACGGTGAAGTGATCCTCGTCATCGATCACCATGTTCTCCACCTTCAACGATCGCCCGCTGCTGCGCAGCTGCTCGGCGAATTCTGCGTTGTGGCGCAGCATGTCGTTGCGGGTGAAATAACGCGGTTCGGGCTTGACCGTTTCAAAGCTGCCCACCGACAGCACCACCGTGGTCGGCTGCGCCGGCGCCTTGGCCTCGGCCTGCATGCGCGGCACCCGATGGTCGTCGAACCACAGTGATGGGCTGGAGAGGATGTAGGTGCGGAACATATCCGGGCGCGTGGTCAGCACGTAGGCGCCGAGCAGGCCACCATAGGAATGACCCGCATAGGCACGCCGCGCCGGATCGGTGCGGTAGCGCGCATCGATCATCGGCAGCACCTGCTCAGCGAGGAAATCGCGGTAGTGCGCCGCGCCGCCGTAGCTGACGTCGTCGCTGTAGTCACGCGGATCGGTCCGCGCCGGATCGCTGGGCGTGTAATCGCGCGAGCGGCTCTGCTTGGACGTCAGGCCTTCCTGCGGCGGCAGCCCGACCAGGATGAAATCCTCCAGGTTCACGCCCTTCTGCCCCACCATGTTGCGCACGCTGCGCACCAGCGGGAAGCTGTACAGCGCATCGGTCACGTACAGCACCGGATAGCGCTTCTCCGGATGCGCCGCGTAGTCAGCCGGCAGTGCTACCCAGACCGGATAATCGCGGCCGATCGGATCGTGCACGCGCAGCGCTTCGGTATCCGGCAGCACCACGCCCGACACTGCGGCGGCCGGGCTCTCCTTCGCTTCATTCTGCGTTGCCGGTGGCGCCACCGACATCGCACAGCCATTCACGGCCAGGCAGGCCGCCACACTCCATCCACGCACACGCTGCATCCACACGCTCCCATTGCGGGCGGCGCACCGGATGGCGCCGCTGCCGCATCCTTGCATGGTGCGCAATCCACTGCCAGTGCGGTCAGGGCGAGGCCGGCGGCGCCGGGAACAGTGTGCGCAGCGCCTGCAATGCGGCCGGATGATAGATCGTAGCGTGGGTTTCTTCCGGCAACGGCAGGTACTTCACCAGCGGCGACGGCGAAGCCTGCTGCAGCAACTCGGCCAGTCGTGCAGTGGATGCGGCCAGCTCCGGCTGCCCACTGCTGGCCAGGAATACGCGCGGCTGCGCACGCGTCACCGCCGGCAGCTGTTTGGCTGCGCCGGCCAGCATTGCGCCACGGTTCCACCACAGGCTGGGGTCCAGCGCGATGTAGCTGTTGAACAACGTTGGCTCCTGCAGCAGCGTCTCGGCCACGAACAGGCCGGCCAGCGATTCACCGATCAGCGCGCGCTCGTCGGTGGTCGGGTAGCGCTGGCGCACCTGCGGCATCAGCTCTTCGCGCAGGAACGCGCGGTAGGCCGCCGAACCACCAATGCGCGGCGCGATCTTCCGGTCCTGCGGGTCGTTGCTGGGGCCGGTCATGTCGCGGCGGCGCTCGGTGTTCTCGATGCCAACCAGCAGGAACGGACGCATGCTGCCGTTGCCGCTCAGCACCTGCACCAGCCCGGCCACATGCAGGAAGTCCTCACCGATGCCGCCATCGGCCATGTACAGCACCGGCAGCGGCGCCTTCGGATCCAGGCCCCACGGCTGCGGGCGGTAAACATTGATGCGGCGGGTTTCGCCCAGCGCCTTCGACCCGATGGTGAAGGTCTCGCCGATGGCCAAAGGCGAGGCGGCAGCGGGCGGCGCGGTTTCTGCAGCCATCAGCGGCGCGGCGGAGACAGCGGACAACAACAGCGACAGCACGATCAGACGCATGGGGCGGTCCATATTGGGAAAGCGCTGAGCATAGACCGCCGGAGGCACTGTCGTTCGCGGCACTTTGCCGATCGACCGGAACTGGAGCACCATGGAGTCGGTGATGGTCATGCAACGCGCACCATGGCTCACGGACTGGTCACCGCCACGCTCATATCCACAAGGAGGTTCCCATGTTGAGTGTATTGATCGCCACCGCCCTTGCCGCCGCCTCACCTCAGGCCAGCAGCACTCCGCCAGCATCCGCAGCATATGCGGACTGCCTGCTCGCCCACCTCCAACCGGGATTGTCCGACCACGCGATCCCGCTGCTGCAGCAGGCCTGCGTCGCGAAGCATCCGGAGAGCCACGTCGCATATTCAGAACTGGAACGCCGGATCAGCGCGCAGCGCCGGGCTGACTTTGACGCGGCTCAAGCGGAAGCCGTGCGTTCCGCGAATGCGGCAGCGACGGCTGCACAAGAAGCTGCCGACGCGGCGGCCGCGAAAGCCAAGGGAATGCGGACGAAGTAGAGGCCCTTGACCAGGCAACAAAGACGGCACCGCATTGCGATGCCTTTCTGAATGACCTGGGTCATGGGATGCAATGGTGGGCCGCGAAGGATTCGAACCTTCGACCAAAAGGTTAAGCGTAACTGGGTAATTTCATTACTTTCAATTGGTTACGCCGCCACTCGTTCCACTTCAATCTTTAAAGCGGGCGCTTGTAAGCCTTGAGCCACAACGGGCGCAGGAATTTTGCGGAACGGATTTCCTCCCCCTCCAGTTGCCTCAACAAGGCCTACCCCATCCCCCCGAATGACGGATCCTGGTCGGCCTTGGCCAGCCGGTTGCCCCGGACCCTCTCCTGCCATTCCAGAATCTTGGCGATGTCCCGACGCCCCCCCGCCGTGACCGATGACCCAATGCCGGAAGTGGCTGAGGCGGGCCACGATCGCACCGTCATCAACCTCAAGAGCGAATGGTTGGACACTTGGCTCAACCCCGACCCTGAACATATGGATGAGCTGCAAATGGCGATGGACGATCCCCAGCGCCCCTACTACTAACACGCGCTTGAAAAGGCGGCGCAAGAACGCAATGGGCCCTGCAATGCAGGGCCATTTGCAACCTAACATCGGTGTTGACCAGCGCGGCTACTACCCACCGCACGGAAGAGTCCTTTCAGCGCGCTGCAACAAGTGCCTCAGCTTTACGAGAGGGCGACGTCCGCCCTTTATATGCTCTTTCTTTCGGGCGGCTCAGATATCCCAATTCGCGACGGGGTGCCAGCCGCCCTCCACGTAGCAATGCATGTGCGGGCCGCGCTGACCGAATTCGTGGGCATAGAAGAAGCAATGAATAACGCAGGACACGCCTATAGGATTACGAGCAGCGCAAGTCCACTTCTTCATTTCATGCGGATGCTTCGCAACTATCAAATCCACATTGGTAGCCAGCCAATGGCAAGAAAGACCGTGGATATAATCTTCGGCGGCAAGGATGCCGTCATCGAAGTCGCCACTATCGACAACCTATACGCCGACGACTTCATGCAGCTGGACACTATGAGGAAGTACAACTCATACAGCCGGAATGAAGTGGAGCAAATGATTGACTTGTTTCGCGAGCAGCAGGAGCGGCTGGGTGTGTACGAAATTCTTAGGCAAGGGACCAATCGCCTAATCTATGAAGTGCTTCAGCACATCTAAAGACGCGTATACGAACACCCCCACAGTACAGACATCAGGGTGCACAATCATTCCACTGAAGCTTGTGAGTTACGTCTCAGTGCCCGAGGGGAGACAGTGCTAGGCTCGCGCATCGATGCATGTCAACGCCTCGATGATTTGTTACAGACTCTGGAGATGTCGCATGAAACGGAAGATTCTAGGATGCTCCGCAGCACTTCTTGTATCCACCTGTGCTTTGGCGCAGGTGCCTGACGCTGACACGCAGGAAGGCAAGGAGATGCAGATTCAGGTTCACAGCTATATGAGTGAACACCCCTCAGTCTCGATAGACGAAGCAATCACGCGCCTAGCGGTTCAAGGTGAGGTGATGTCGGATATTGAAGCGTTGCGTATCGAGTTCGCAGATCGTCTGACGGAACTGTCGATCAAAGACGCGCCAGATCAACACATCCTGGTGCAACTCAAGGGGCCAGATCCAGTCGCGGATCGAACGATCAACACCGAGAGCGCGACGACCCGCGTGGTGTTCGAGGTTGGTCACAAGTACACCCAGGACGAGTTTTACGTGCTCCTTGCTAAGCACAGACCTCTTTTTCACAGCGCCATACCAGGCATCACGGGGACGACTGGGTTTCCAGGCGAAGAACGGGTGCTGATTGACACAAACGGCGACAGCCGCCAAGCAGAAGAGTTGAAGGATACAATCAAGAAGCTTGAAAGAGTCACCGGTCTCAAGATTGACGTCCGCCCCAACATGCCGAAGTCAGTCAACGCGGAGTATGTTGTTGGCGGCGCCCCCTCCAATCCAACAATAGCTACTGCACCTCAGGATTTAACGTTGCGATCCTCGCGCCGGACATAGCGCAGCGCGCTGGCACTCATCCCAATGATCGCCAGGGCACGGCGCTCGCTTGCCCCGCGCTGCACCCACTGCCGCACCAGCGCACGCCGCACCGGCGGGTCCGCTACTTTTCTCGCAGCGCGTCCTTGATCAGATCGTTCTCGAACAGCTGCTCGGCCAGCAACTTCTTCAGCCGGACGTTCTCGGCTTCCAGGTCCTTCAACCGCTTGGCGTCGGGCACGCTCATGCCACCGAACTTGCTGCGCCACAGTTGGTACGAGGCCTCGCTGAAGCCATGTCGACGGCACAGGTCCTTCACCGCCATGCCGGCCTCTGCCTCGCGTGGGAAGCCGATGATCTGTTCTTCGGAAAAGCGTTCTTCATGTCCAATCTCCGGCTTGTCGGGGATTGAACTCCAAATCGCCGTGCTACTCAAAACCTGAGGGACGTCGGGGGCACAAGAGCGCCGCCATGCGCGATAGATACGATCATCGCTTGCCTGTCGTGAAACCTGCATCTCTCCCGAAGTGTTCGGTAGGGTTTTCAGGAGCAAAAGAAAAAGGCGCCCCACAGGACGCCTAAGTCATTGATGCAATTGGTGGGCCGTGAAGGATTCGAACCTTCGACCAAAAGATTAAAAGTCTTCTGCTCTACCGACTGAGCTAACGGCCCATTGCACTGCCCCAGCCTTTCGGCGGGGTGGGCATTCTACCCTACTTTGCCGGGCCGGGTGAAACCCCGCTGCGTCGAGGTTGCCGGCCAGCGGCCAGCACTACCCGATCTGGCGAGCCCGCTTAAACCTTCCGGGCCGTCGTCGCATCCCATCTGTGATCCTTCCCCGGAGCCACGGATGCGCCTGCCCCTCTGCCTCGTTGCCGCCCTGCTGCTGCCCTGTACGGCACTGGCCACCCCATCCCAGGTCGTCACCGACGACATCGGCCGCTTCTGGGCCACCTATGACGCGGTGCGCGCCGAGCCCGACGTTGAACGCCAGGTCGCACTCGTGCAGGAGCGCTACATTGATCCAGGCAGCCCCGGCCTGCATGCGCTGACGCAGGTCCGCAACTATACCGCCCGCGAATACGCCGAGGCCATGCGTGCGTGGCCGCGCTTCTGGACGTCGGTTCGGCCGTTGACCGCCAACGCGCAGCAGGCCAGCGCCACCCTGGAATGGGATCTTTCCAGATTCCGGGCGCTCTACCCGGCTTTGCGCCCGGCCCCCATCACCTACGCAGTCGGTGTGCTGCGCACCGGCGGCACCGCGCTCGGTGACAAGGTGCTGATCGGTGCCGAGATGGCGCTGGGCGATGAGCGCGTGGACGTGAGCGAGTTGCCGGCGAAAATGCGCGATCGCCTGCGGATCTTCTACGACAGCCGTCCGGGGGCGAACAATGCGCAGAACAACCTGCACGAGTACGTGCATACCCAGCAGCGCGAGACTACCGGCAGCCTGGCGCAGTACGCGGTGCGCGAAGGCGTGGCGGAGTATGTGGCCGAACGGCTGAGTGGGCGCCGGCCGGCGTTGCCACTGTACAGCTACGGGCCCGCGCACGAGGAGGAGATCCGCGCGCGTTTTGTCGCTGAAATGGACGGCGATGACCTGGACAACTGGCTGTACAACAACGGCCGCAATCCATTCGGGGTGAGTGATGTGGGGTACTACGCCGGGTATCGCATCGCGCAGGAGTACATGCGCCAGCAGGCCGACGAGAAGGCCGGTATCGCGCGGATGATCGAGTTGGACTATGCCGATCCGAAGGCGGTGCGGGCGTTCATCGAGGCATCGGGGTGGTTGCCTGATGAGGCTGCCGGCCAGCGGCCGGCACTACCAGACTCCAGCCGCCGGTAGCGCCGGGACAGAGAGTGCGAACCAACGGTTCGCACCCACCATTGGGGCATCAGCCCCATCACCTCAAGCGTACAGCGTGGGGTCCGGCACGCCGGCTTCGGTGAAGCCCTGCGCGCGCAGGCGGCACGCATCGCAGTGGCCGCAGGCGGCGCCGTTGGCGTCGGCGTTGTAGCAGGACACGGTCAGGCCGAAGTCCACGCCCAAGCGCACGCCTTCGCTGACGATCTGGCCCTTGCTGAGGAACTGCAGCGGCGCGTGTACCTTGATGCCCGCACCTTCCACGCCCGACTTGGTGGCCAGGTTGGCCAGCGCCTGGAACGCGGCCACGAACTCGGGGCGGCAGTCCGGATAGCCGGAATAATCCACCGCGTTGACGCCGCAGAAGATGTCGTTGGCGCCGAGCACTTCGGCCCAGCCCAGGGCCAGCGACAGCATGATGGTGTTGCGCGCCGGTACGTAGGTGACCGGAATGCCGGCACCGCCGGCCTCGGGCACGTCGATGTCATCGGTGAGCGCCGAGCCACCGATGCTGCGCAGGTCCACGTCCACGGTCTTGTGCGCGACCACGCCTTGGGCCTTGGCCACGCGGGCGGCGGCGTCCAGTTCGGAGGTGTGGCGCTGGCCGTAGCGCACGCTCAGGGCATGCACGGCGAAGCCCTGTTCCTGGGCCATGGCGATGACGGCGGCTGAATCCATGCCGCCGGAGAGAAGCACGACTGCCTTCTTCATGGGTAAAACATCCGGTTGGGAGGGGAAAGCCAGCACGCTGTCCCGCGCCGGAGTTACATCAGGGAACGTTGCCTGGGCTCATCGGCCCGGCTCGTCGTTCCACAGGATTTTATGCAACTGCATCTGGAAGCGCACCGGCAGGCGGTCTTCGACGATCCAGTCGGCCAGCTGGCGCGCGGTGATCTCGCCCTTGCTGGGCGAGAAGAACACGGTGCAGCGCTTCACCAGCTCGTGCTCGGCGACCAGGGCCTTGGCCCAGTCGTAGTCCTCGCGGCTGCAGATGACGAACTTGATCTGGTCGCGTGCGGTCAGCAGCGGCAGGTTCTCCCAGCGGTTGCGCGCCACTTCGGCCGACCCCGGGGTCTTGATGTCGACCACGCGCGATACACGCGGGTCCACCGCGCTGACGTCCAGCGCGCCGGAGGTTTCCAGCGAGACGTCCATGCCGGCGTCGCACAGCTTCTGCAGCAGCACCAGGCAGCGTTTCTGCGCCAGCGGCTCGCCGCCGGTCACGCAGACGTGGCGCACGCCCTGGGCCAGCACCTCGGCCACGATGTCGTCGATGTCCCACCAGGTGCCGCCATGGAAGGCATAGGCCGTATCGCAGTACTGGCAGCGCAGCGGGCAGCCGGTCAGGCGCACGAACACGGTCGGCCAGCCGGCGGTATCGGCTTCGCCCTGCAGCGAGGTGAAGATCTCGGTGATCTTCAGGCGTGGCAGGGGCGACTGCACAATCTCACTGGGCGTGGCGGCGGCGCTGGACGGGGTAACGGCGGTCATGGCGGGCACTTCTTGGTGGGACACGTGGCGGGTGGGCTACCGTGGCCGGTAACGAAAGCAGCCGAGCGTGGGCTCGGCTCTACAACAGCAACCAAACGGGCATATCCCTGCCGGTGACGCGAGCCGTCGGGCATGGCCCGGCGCTACCGGATCCGGGCGGGTTTGCCGGTCCGGAAACGAAAGCAGCCGAGCATGGGCTCGGCTCTACAGGGCACACATTGTACGCCCGGTCAGCGGATCAGCGGATCTGCTTGCCCAGGCGGATGGACTGCAGACGGTCCTGCGCGGTGCGCGCGGCGTCCGAGCCGGGGTACTGCGCCACGACGGTCTCCAGCGTCTGCTGGGCCTGGTCTACCTTGCCCTCGCCGTACTGCGAGAGGCCGATCTTGAGCAGGCCGCCCGCGGCTTTGTCGTGAGTCGGATAGCGCGAGAGCAGCTCTCGGAACTGGGCCTCGGCCATCGGGAAATTGCGGGTGGCGTAGTAGCTCTCGCCCAGCCAGTACAGCGCGTTCGGCGCGTAGACGCCATTCGGGTACAACTCCAGGAAGCTCAGGAACAGCTGCGCCGAATCGTCGTACCTGCCGGCCTTCAAGGCATCGAAGGCAACGTTGTAGGAGGTGCGCTCGTCACCGGTGGCGGCGAGGCTGCCGGCATCACCATGGACGGAAGGCGGCCGCTCGGAAGTGGCCGCCGCTGCGGGTTTTGCCGGGGCCGGTGCGGCCTTGGGCGCGCTCGCCGGAACGGGCGGCAGGGCCGGGGCGGCGTTGCCCCCTTCCAACCGGTTCAGGCGGCTGTCCAGATCCAGGTACTGGTCCTGGGCGGACTGCTTGAGCTGGGCGTTGTCGTGCTGCAACTGCTCGATCGAGGCCTGCAGGCTGGTGACCTGCTGCCGCAGCTGATTGATCTGGTTCAACAGGTCCTGGTTGGCACTGTTGTTGTACATCTGCTGCTCGAGCGCGCCGACACGGTCAGCCAGGCTCTGTCGCTGTGCGTGCGCCGGTGCGGCAGCCACGAGGGCTGCCGCAACGACCAGCATCAGTTTGATGCCAATGCGCATGGATTACTGCGCGGTGTAGACGATTTCGACGCGACGGTTCTGCGACCAGCAGGACTCGTTCGACTCGGTGCAGACCGGACGCTCTTCACCGTAGGACACGACGGTCAGCTGCGAAGCCGAACCACCGTTGGCCTGCAGGGCCGAGCTGACGCCGTTGCCACGACGCTCACCCAGGGCCTGGTTGTACGCGCGCGAACCGCGCTCGTCGGTGTGGCCCTGCAGGGTGATGCGCGAGGACGGACGGTCACGCAGGTACTTGGCGTGGCACGCCATGATGGCCTGGAATTCCGGCTTCACGTCTTCCTTGTCCAGGTCGAAGTAGACCACGCGCTGGCGCAGGCAAGCGTCGGTGTCCAGGTCGCCCGGGCCGTACAGGCCGGAGGTCGACGGACCGGTCGGGGTGGTGGTCGAGGTGCCGGTGTCGACCGGGGCTGCCGGCTCTTCCTTCACCTTCTTCGAGCAACCGGCCAGGACGGCCACAGACAGCAGGGAAACAAGCAGAACGCGGGTGGACTTGTTCATGGCGATACCTTTGTGGCTCCTAAGCCGATGAGGGGTTCAAGACAACGAAAATATTAACACTCTTTTAGCGCTGGGTACGGTATGGGGACCATGCCGGTTCGCGCACATCACCGTCAGCCAGGACCAGGCGCTGGCGAACCCGCGCATCGGCCGAAACGGCATACAACACACCACGGCCACCTTCGCGGGCGGCGTACAGCACCATGCTTGCGTTGGGCGCAAAGCTCGGCGATTCATCCAGCGAACCCGGGGACAGCGTGCTCCAGCGGGGCGACCCCAGCGAGCTGTCCATCATCGCGATCTTGTAGCTGTTGCCAGAACCCTGGGCGACGACGATCTTCTTGCCGTCGTAGGACACCGACGGCTTGGCATTGTAGTTGCCCTGGAAGGTCACGCGCTCGGCGCTGCCGCCACCGGCACCGACCTTGTAGACCTGCGGACGGCCGCCGCGATCGGAGGTGAAGTACACCGCGCTGCCGTCCGGTGCCCAGGTCGGCTCGGTATCGATGGCGAAGTGGTTGGTCAGCTGGGTCAGCTGCTTGCTGCCCAGGTCCATGACGTAGATTTCCGGGTTGCCCGAACGCGACAGGGTCAGGGCCAGCTTGCGGCCGTCCGGCGAGAACGCCGGGGCGCTGTTGATGCCACGGAAGCTGGTGACCAGCTCGCGCGCGCCAGTGCCGATGTTCTGGATGTAGATGGCCGAATTGCCACGCTCGAAGCTGACGTAGGCCAGCTTGCTGCCATCCGGGCTCCACGACGGCGACAGCAGCGGCTCGGCCGAACGCACGATGGTCTGCGGGTTGAAGCCGTCGGAGTCGGCCACCATCAGCGCATAGCGCATGGCGTCGCCCTTGCCGCTGGCAGTCACGTAGGCGATGCGGGTCCAGAAGGCGCCGCGGATGCCGGTGATCTTCTCGTAGATGGCGTCGGCCATCTGGTGGGCGACGTCGCGCATGGCGTTGCCGCGGGCAGTCATCGCCAGGCCCAGCAGGCGCTCGCCCTTGGGCACGTCGAACAGTTCGTATTCGACGCGGTAGGCACCGGCACCGGCGTCGAGTACGCGACCGACCACGATGTAGTTCTGCTTCAGCGCGCGCCAGGTGGCGAACTGGATGTCGCCGCCACGCACCGGCTTTTCGACGATCTGCGCTTCCGGCAGCGTGCGGAACTGGCCCGAACGCTCCAGGTCGGCACGGACCACGCCGGCGACGTCGGTCTGCGGAGCGGCCGACGAACCCTGGTAGGGCATCGGCACGATGGTGATCGGCAGCGCGGAGGCATTGCCGCCGATGATGTCGATATCCAGCCCCTTCTGCTGCGCGACGGCAGCAAAGGGCAGCAACAGGGCCGCAAACACGGCAAGCCAGCGAGGCATCTTTTTCATGGAGCGCTCAATAGGGGAAACCGGAACGAGGGATAGCAAAGCAGGAGTGAACCGCTTCGCAATCATGAACCAAGGGTACGTGAATTCCGGGTCAGTTCCAGCCCGTCCTCTCACGCACCGTTAACGTCGTGGCTAACATCGCACCTGCCTGCCCCGGTCACTCCGCCCAGCGGGGCGGTGTTCGACAGAAGCCTAAAGCCTGCCCGGCCGAAACCGAGCACACCAGAGGCAAGCGCGACATCCATGGGCAGGAGTGGCCCGAGCCCCCCCCCTGCCCTGCCCGCCTCAGCGATCCTGGGCGGTAAAAGTGAAGTTGAGCGTGCGCGCGAACACCGACTCGAAGCCGCGGTACGGCAACGGCTGCGCATTGAGCACGGCGGCCTCGATCGAACGCTTGCCGGCCTCGTCGTACGGGCAGTTCGGGCTGACCTTGGCCTGCATCACTGTGCCACCCGGAATCTGGGTGATGGTGATCTGGCAGCGCTGGCCCAGCGGCACCGTGTCCGGCCGCACCCACTGCGACAGCACCTTGGCCTGGATCGCCGCGGCGTACTTGGCCGAAAGATCATCGCTGTTGCCACCACCACCGGCAGCCGGCTGGGACGCACCGCTGGAACCGGCGGCGGCACTGCCGGCGGCATTGCGCGCAGCAGCCACCTGGCGCAGCTTCTGCTCGGCCAGCTTGGCTTCCTTCTCGGCCTGCTCACGACGGGCACGGATCTCGGCGATCTTCTTCTGCTTCTCGGCCTCGGCCTTGTCCGCGGCCTGACGCGCCTGATCGGCCAGCTTCTTCTTCGCGTCTTCTTCCTGCTGCTTGGCCAGGCGCAGCTTCTGCTCGGCCTCTTCCTGGCGCTTGCGTTCGGTCAGGTCGATCTGCTCCTGGCGGCGCTTGGCTTCCTGCTCCTGCCTGGCCTTCTCCTGCGAGATGGCCAGCGCACTCACCGCTTCCTGGTCCTTGGTATCCGGCTGCGCGACACGCTCCTGTGCCTGTTGCTGCTGCGGCGTGGGGGCGTCCTGTGGGCGCGGCTCGGGAATCGGCTGTGGCGGCGGAATGGTGTCTTCCGGCACCGGAACCGGCTCGGCCACCGGCGGCGGCAGGTCTTCCAGCTTTTCCGACTGGCGCAGGGCCTGGCGCGCGGCGGACGCCTCAGACGCGGACAGCGCCAGGCTGGCCTCCACCGAAGGGTCACCGGCGGCGGCATCGGTGTTGCGCTCGGGTGACCAGAACCAGGCCACGATGAAGACCAGCGCGACCAGCAGGTGCACCAGCAGTGCCAGTGCCAGGGGCAGGCCCCAGCCGGGTTCGCGCTGCCGCGAAGGTGGCAGGGCGTCAGCGTGCATCGGTGGACAGGCCTACCTTGTCTACCTTGGCGCGCTTGATCACATCCATCGCGGCGATGACCTTCTCATAGGCCACGGCACGGTCGGCGGCGACGATCACGCGCACGCCCTTGTCCTGGGCGGCGATGCCGGCCAGGCGGCCTTCCAGTTCCTCGGCCGACACGGCGGCCGGTTCCTTGGCGTCGGGCAGCTTCAGGCTGAGCTGGCCGTCCTGGCGCACCGAGACGATCACCGGGTCCTGCTTGCTTTCCAGCGCCTTGGCGTTGGATTGCGGCAGGTCGACGTCGAAGCTCAGGGTGAGCAGCGGCGCGGTGACCATGAAGATGATCAGCAGCACCAGCATGACGTCGATGTAGGGGACGACGTTGATTTCCGATTTCAGCTTGCGGCGCTTTCGGCGGCCGATGGCAGCGGACATGGCTTGGACTCCCGGGTCAGGCGCTTACTCGTCGCCAGCGCTCTGGCGCTGCAGGATGGAGCTGAACTCTTCGGCGAAGGTCTCGAACCGCACCGACATGCGCTCTACGCGGGTGGTGAAGCGGTTGTAGGCCCACACTGCCGGGATCGCCACGAACAGGCCGATGGCGGTGGCGAACAGCGCTTCGGAGATGCCCGGCGCGACGGCGGCGATACCGGCCTGCGCACCGCTGCTGATCATGTCGTGCATGGTCACCATGATGCCGAACACGGTACCGACCAGGCCCACGTACGGCGCGGTCGAGCCGATATTGGCCAGCAGTTCCAGGTTGCGCTCAAGCTGGTCCACTTCGCGGGTGTAGGTGGTACGCATGGCACGCTGCGCGCCTTCCAGCTGCGCACGGCCGTCCAGGCGGCGCTTGTCGCGCAGGCGGGTGTACTCGCGGAAACCGGCTTCGAAGATGGCTTCCAGGCCGGTCACGCTGCGGCTGCGGTCGGTGGCGGCGCTGTACAGCTTGCCCAGGTCGGCGCCGGACCAGAAGCGGTTCTCGAACTCGTCGGCTTCGCGGGTGGCCTGCTTGAACACGCGTGCCTTGCGGAAAATGATCACCCAGCTGACGAACGAGCCGACCAGCAGGAGCAGCACGATGATCTTCACCGGCAGGCTGGCCTTGGCCATCAGTTCGAGGTAGTTGATGCCGCCGCCGGTGGTGGCCTGGGCAAGGGTCTGTGTCGCGGCGTTGCTGACGTCGGCCGGCAGTGCCTCGGTGACCGTGGCCTGCAGGGCCAGGAGCGTTGCGATCATCCGTTGTTCCTCAGTGTTCGGATTCGGGGTGGAGGTGGGGTTGCAGCACGGCAAGGACGGCCTCGTCCATGCCACGCGGGCGGAAACTGGCCGCGTCCAGTGCGGCGATGCGGACCTGGGCCGACAGCAGCAATTCGCCGTCGCGCAGGATCTGCTGGTCGAAGACCATGCTGGCCTTCTTCAGCTGGACCAGACGGGCGCTCACCTGCAGGGTGTCATCCAGCCGTGCCGGCCTGATGAAATCCATCTGCATCGAGCGCACCGCGAAGACCATCCCATGCTCGGCGCGCATGCGCTCCTGGCCGTAGCCGAGCGCACGCATCCATTCGGTCCGGGCCCGTTCCATGAAGGCCACGTAGCGGGCGTGGTAGACCACGCCGCCTGCGTCGGTATCTTCCCAGTAAATGCGTGTCGGCCAACTGAATAGTGGCTCAACCAACATCGGGAACCTCCGCGAACAGGTCCTGCGGCGGGTTCTTCGGCTTCAGGCCCATGTGCCGGTAAGCCTTGTGGGTGGCCATGCGGCCACGCGCGGTACGCACCAGGAAGCCCTGCTGGATCAGGTAGGGCTCGACCACGTCTTCCAGCGTGCCACGCTCCTCGGACAGGGCCGCGGCCAGCGATTCGATGCCGACCGGGCCGCCATCGAAGTAGTCGACCATGGTCCTGAGCAGGCGCCGGTCGAGCTCATCAAAGCCCTCCGGGTCGACCTTCAGCATCTGCATCGCAGCCTGTGCCACGGCCTCGTCGATGTGGCCGCCCGCCTTTACCTGCGCGTAGTCGCGCACGCGGCGCAGCAGGCGGTTGGCGATACGCGGGGTGCCACGCGCGCGGCGCGCGATCTCCCCTGCCCCATCGGCGGTGCAGTCGATGGCCAGGATCGCCGCCGAACGGCGCACGATGCGGGTCAGCTCTTCGACGCTGTAGAACTCCAGCCGCTGGACGATGCCGAAGCGGTCACGCAGCGGTGCGGTCAACAGGCCGGCACGGGTGGTGGCACCGATCAGGGTGAACGGCGGCAGGTCGATCTTGATCGAGCGGGCAGCGGGGCCCTCGCCGATCATGATGTCGATCTGGAAATCTTCCATCGCCGGGTACAGCACTTCCTCCACCACCGGCGACAGGCGATGGATCTCGTCGATGAAAAGCACGTCGTGCGGCTGCAGGTTGGTCAGCAGCGCAGCCAGGTCGCCAGCCTTCTCGATCACCGGGCCGGAGGTCACGCGCAGGGCCACGCCCAGTTCGTTGGCAATGACGTGGCTGAGCGTGGTCTTTCCCAGGCCGGGCGGCCCGAAGATCAGCACGTGGTCGAGCGCGTCGCCGCGCCCCTTGGCCGCTTCGATGTAGATCTCCATCTGCTCGCGCACCGGGGCCTGGCCGAGATAGTCGGCCAGGCGCTTGGGGCGGATGCTGGCGTCGGCGGCGTCATCCTCGCGGGTGGCGCCGGCGCCGATGATGCGGTCGTCGGTCATGTGCTGATTATGCGGCAAAAGCGGGGTGATTCGGCCGGGCTGCGCCCGGCACCCGCAGAGGCAACGGCAACATCCAGAGCAACAGCCGAAGCGGGCTTCCTGGGGGATGGCGGGGTGGGTCCGGTTGCGGGGGACGCCGTAAATACGTCCATGTAGGCTCGGTCGCGCCATCCATGGCGCTCACGCCCCCGCAACCGGACCCACCCCGCCTTCGACAGTTTCCTGCGGTCTGTCGGACCGGCGTTCGGCGTTGGTGGGGGCCGACCGTT
>NZ_JAZKVY010000252.1:0-134613 GCF_036624925.1 Stenotrophomonas sp. A3_2 | reverse complement strand
TGATTCCCCTGCGGTGCTCGGCTCGCTACAAGGCGGACTCAACAGCCGCGAGCACGCATGACCACTCCTGTCGGCCTGAGCCGAGCGTGGGCTCGGCTCTACATTGGCCGCGCACGCAGGAAACCGTCGAGAGCCTGCGGGTGGGTCCGGGCAGGACCGTCCGCGGCATGGATGCCGCGGCCGAGCTTACAGGGATGTACTTGCAGCGTGTCCCGCCACCCCACCTCGGCCCGGCCCGGCCCAGTACGTAGCACCAACGAGCCGACCAACCCGCCGTTGCTGTTGCTGTTGCTGTTGATTTCACAGCAGTCGCGGCCGCAGGCCGCGCGGAAACCTCACAGATGCCGCAGTTCCTGCTTCAGCGTCGCCACGCAGCGGCGGCTGACTTCCAGCGGTTGCTTGCCATGGCGCAGCATCGCCTGCACCTGGCCGCCCGTGCCACGACGCAGCTCCACCAGCTCATGGCGCGCCACCAGGCAGTTGCGATGGATGCGGATGAAGCGGCTGGCGAACTCCTCTTCCAGCGACTTCAGTGACTCTTCGATCAAGTCTTCTCCACGCGCGTGGTGCACCACCACGTACTTCTCTTCGGCCTGCAGGTAGTGGATGTCGTCCAGCGGGATCAGCCGAAGGCTGCCACGCAGGCGTGCGCACAGCATGCTCCGTGCCTGTTGCCCACGATGGTCCTGCGGCTGGCCATCACGGCCGGCCAGGAACGTGCGTGCGCGTGCAATCGCCGCCGCCAGGCGTTCGGCGCGCACTGGTTTCATCAGATAGTCGATCGCCGCAGCCTCGAACGCCGACAGCGCATGCGCATCGTAGGCGGTGCAGAACACCACCGCCGGCCGGGGTTCGAAGCTGGCCAGATGACGGGCCGCTTCCAGGCCATCCAGCCCGGGCATGGCGATATCCAGCAGGACCAGGTCCGGCTGCAGCTCCGCGCACGCGTGCAGGGCCTGCTCGCCGTTACCGGCCTCGGCCACCACGACCACGCCGTCCTGCGCGGACAACAGGCTGCGCAGGCGCTCGCGCGCCAGCGGTTCGTCATCGGCGATGACTACCCTCACGATCGCTCCCTCACTGGATCGGCACTGTCACCTGGCAGGCATAGTAGCCCTCGCTCCAGCCAGCCGTCATCCGCGCGGCGCTGCCGAAACGCCAGGCCAGCCGATGGCCGATGCTGTGCTGGGCATGGCCGGCACCGCGCGCCAGGGCCAGTCCGGGCGCCTGCGGGTCGGGCGCCGGGTTGCGCACGCGGATCTGCAGCTCGTTGCCCTCGCGCACCAGCTGCAGCTCGATGGTGCCGCCCTCGGGCAGCCGCGAGATGCCATGCAGCACGGCGTTCTCCACCAGCGGCTGCAGTACCAGGCGAGGCAGGGGAAGATTCCAGGGCAGCGGCTCATCGCGCTGCCAGCGCACCTGCAGACGCTCGCCCAGGCGCAGTGATTCAATCGACAGGTAGCGCTCGGCCAGCTCGCATTCGTCACGCAGGGTGGAATCGCCCTCGCCCGCCCCCAGCGCCGCACGGAACAGATCGGACAGGTCCAGCACCGCACGCTCGGCCACCGCCGGATCGCGATGCAGCAGGCTGGCGATCAGGTTCATGCTGTTGAACAGGAAATGGGGGCGGATCCGCGCCTGCAGCGCATCGGCCTGTGCGCGTGCGTTGGCCTGCACCTGCGCGGCCCAGCGGTCACTCACGTAGAAATAGCGCAGGGCCAGCGCGGTGATCAGCGCGGTGGTGGCCGCGCTGCCCAGCGTGAAGCGCCAGAAGCTGATGCCGCGGGCGAAGTTGTCGCCCAGCACCGCGTACAGCGCATGCACGATGCCGGCGCAGATCACCGCGATCAGTGTCGCCAGTGCGATGGCCGCCACAGCCCCCAGCACCTGCGGCAGCCTCGACAGCGCCTGCCGCAGCAGGCACAGGCTGGCGGTCACCGCCAGCGCAAGCCACAACGCGAAGCCGCTGGCCGACAGCAGTTCGCCGAAGGTCCAGTGACGGCTACCGTCGGGCGCCAGCGCCAGTACCACCACCACCAGCTCGGCCAGGCCGAGCATCGCCGCCAGCCGCGGCAGGCGGCACAGTTCCGGCATCCACGGCGGGGCGCTGGCCGGTGACATGGCTCAGGCAGCGCCCAGGCGTTCCTGCAACCAGTCACCCAGCGCCTGGATTTCTTCGGCGCAGACCTGGTGGGCCATCGGATAGCTGTGCCACTCCACCTCCAGGCCCATCGCCTGCAGGGCCTGCGCGCTGTGTACGGCCACCGCCTGCGGAATCACCGGGTCGCTGCTGCCATGGGCCATGAACACCGGCACCTGCACCGCACCGTCAGCGCGCTTGGCGCTCTCGGCCTCGGGCAGGTAGGTGGACAGTGCAATCAGGCCGGCCAGTGGCGCCGTGCGTGACAGTGCGGCGGTCAGGATGATCGCGCCACCCTGCGAGAAACCGGCCAGGAAGATCTTCTCCGGAGCGATGCCGCGCTCGATCTCACGCGCGATCAGCGCATCCAGCTGCAGTACCGAGTCCTGCACGCCGGCCATGTCGGCGCGCGAGCGGAAATCCATGCCGACGATGTCGTACCAGCCGCGCATCGGCACGCCGTTGTTGATCGTGATCGGCCGCACCGGCGCATGCGGGAACACGAAGCGCAGCGCTGGCCAGTGCGGACGCACCAGCTCCGGCACGATCGGCGCGAAGTCGTGACCGTCGGCGCCAAGGCCGTGCAGCCAGATCACCGACCACTGCGGCGAGGCGCCGGTTTCCTGTTCCACCGTTTGCAGCATGATGTGGCTCCTTCAAGTTCGAGCCGCATTATGCCGCTGCCGCAGGGCGATCAGTACAGCGGCGGTTGTTCGGCCGCTTCCCGGCGCAGCTGTGCAGCGCGTACCAGCACCGGCGGCGGGATGTTCTCTTCGGGGATATCGAGCAGGCCAAGCCGATGCAGGAAGGTACCCGGCCCGCGCGATGACGTCAGCGCCACCACCGGGACCGCCAGCACCATGCCGATCACCACCGGCGCCATCCACGCGGCCAGCGACGGCGATACGGCCCAGGCCAGCACGCCCATGAAGGCACCGAATACGCCGAGGCCGCCATAGCCGCGGATCAGCGCCAGCCACGAGATACCACCGTCGTCACGCTGCTGCGCGTCCCAGCCGGAATCGCGCCCGGACAGCACTTCGGCGACGCCGCGCGACTGCACGTACATCACCACCGGCGCCATCAGCGCGGCCAGTACCGTTTCCACCAGCATCGAAACGAACGCGCGGATCGCGCCACCACAGCCACGACGGTCGACCGGCTCCAGAAGCATTGCCAGGTACCCCAGCACCTTGGGCAGCAGCAGCACGGCCATGGTGGCAGCGAACAGGCGAACCACCTGTTCTTCGTCCTGTGCGCGCCAGTAAACGCTGGGCGACAGGTGCAGCAGGGCGTTGAAATCAATGCCTTCCTGGAACAATGGAATGGCGATGCCGATCAGCATCAGCATCGCCCACATCGGCGCGGTGAAGTAATGGCCGATGCCGATCAGCATGTGCGTGCGGCTGATCCAGTGCAGGCCACGGCTGCCGACCACCTTGCCGTGTT
Source organism: Stenotrophomonas sp. A3_2 (assembly GCF_036624925.1). Classification (NCBI taxonomy): domain Bacteria; kingdom Pseudomonadati; phylum Pseudomonadota; class Gammaproteobacteria; order Lysobacterales; family Lysobacteraceae; genus Stenotrophomonas; species Stenotrophomonas sp. A3_2. The sequence goes on along the minus strand of NZ_JAZKVY010000252.1, from coordinate 131,024 downwards.
GCAGGTTGCCCTGGCACCAGCGGCGGTCGCGCACCAGCAGGTCAGTCAGTGTCGGAGGGCCTTCCTCGTAGCTGCCACCCAGGTAGGGCACCATGTGCGCGGCCCAGCCACCACGCCTCATCAGCGCCGCTTCGACGAAGTCATGGCTGAGCACATGGCCGCCGAACGGCTTGCGTCCTGGTAGCGCTGGCAGGCCGGCGTGGTCTGCGAAGGCGCGGGTGCGGATGATGGCATTGTGGCCCCAATAGTTGCTCTCGGCGCCATGCCACCAGGCCACGCCACGCGCAATCACCGGCCCGTACACGCGGCCACCGAACTGCTGCATGCGCGCGAACAGGGTACGGCCACCGATCACCGACGGCAGGGTCTGGATCAGGCCGACGTCGGCGTTGTGTTCCATGCCGGCCACCAGGCGCACGATGCTGTCGCCGGTCATCAGGCTGTCGGCGTCCAGGATCAGCATCTGCGGGTAGGCGCCGCCGAAGCGGCGCACCCAGTCGGCGATGTTGCCGGCCTTGCGCCCGCTGTTGTCGCCACGGCGGCGGTAGAACAGCCGCACCCGGCCATCAGGTACACGCTCGCGCAGTTCGGCAAACACCTGTTCCTCGGCACCGGCGATGTCCTCGCGGCGGGTGTCGCTGAGCACGAAGAAGTCGAAGCGGTCGAGCTGGCCGGTGGCCGCCACCGACTCGTAGATCGCCTGCAGGCCCGCCAGCAGGCGGCGCGGGTCTTCGTTGTAGGTTGGCATCAGCAGCGCGGTGCGGCTGTGTACCGTAGGCAGCGGCTTGTCCGGATCGATGCCCAGCCGGTAACCCCGGTCGAACACCGCCGTCAGGAAGCCGGCCACGGCACTGGCGAACGACAGCGCAATCCAGGCGAACAGGCCGACGAACAGCACCAGCAGGCAGGCTTCAAGCACGCTGATGCCGTTGGCCGACAGCACCCGCCACATCATCCGGGTAGCGATGGCGGTCATCGCCAGCGTGCCGCCGAAGATGTAAAACCGGCGCAGGCCGATCAGCCGCGGCGAGGTGCGGTGGCGTCGAACCTTCAGATGGCCCTCGCGCAGGGTCTGCTCGGGCATCTGCAACGGCGATTCCACCGGCAGCAGCGCCCAGCCGGCATCAAGCCGGGGCGTATCCGCTTCCGCATGGATGGTCTGCACCCCCATTGCCGCCTACTCCGCGCGGTCGGCACGGCCGGCCATCCCGGCCGGGCTGCATGCACCAAGGTTCCCGGCGCGCTTTCCCGGCGCCCGCACTTGTCCTGGCTGCGTCGGCCTCACGCCGCGCAGTCGCTGTCTGTCACTACCGGAACCCACACGATCTCCAACAGGGCGGAATCGAAAATGCGGCCCAGTCTAGGGCGCCGGATGTAAGCCGGGTGCGAAGGCCTACGCCGGGATTTATCCCCATTCAGCAAACAGCAGGCGAGTCTGGCAGCCAGGTATCAGATGTCACCTCGTCGCCTCCTGTGCTGGATCGTAACAAATGCGAACGGTTATCATTTCATGAACCAGGCAGGTTGCCGTCGTCCGCACGGTCAAAACCCACCCAGCTGCGCCGGTTCCAGCCCCGGCGCCGTACGACCCATGGAAGGGAGCTGCCCGCTGTCTGCGTGCGCCTGCTGCCTCCATCGGGTCTCCCTCCTCCGATGGAAGCCATCATGCCCCTGTCCCGTTCCCGTCCCGCGCGCCCGCCGCGCACCCGCTTGGCCAGCGCCCTGGCCGCCGCCTGCCTGCTTGGCCTGCCCGGCATGGCTGCCGCAGAGGCCAGCGCCGATGCCTCCACCACGAATCTGGATACCGTGGTGGTTACCGCCTCGGGCAACCAGCAATGGATCAAGGATGCCCCGGCCAGCATCAGCGTAATCAGCCGTGAGGAAATCGAACGTCAGCCGGTGCACGACCTGGCCACCCTGCTCAGCCGTGTGCCGGGCGTGACCGGTGGCCTCAGCGCGGTCGGCGAGCAGTCCAAGATCAAGCTGCGCGGCATGCCGTCGAACTACACGCTGGTGCTGGTGGACGGCAAGCGCATGGGCAGCTCGGCGTCGACCAACTACCGCCCCGACCTCGGCCGTCAGGATCTGAACTGGATCTCGCCGGAGCAGATCGAACGCATCGAAGTGGTGCGCGGGCCGATGTCGTCGCTGTATGGCTCCGATGCCATGGGCGGGGTGATCAACATCATCACCAAGGGCATCGGTGATGACTGGAGCGGCAGCGCCACCCACAGCTACACCCGCCCCGCTGACGGCAAGCGCGGCGATACCCAGCAGATCGGCGCAACGTTCTCCGGCCCGCTCGGCGAGCGCTTTGGCCTGCGCATCGGCGCCAACAGCATGCGCCGCGATTCGGACCGCTCCAACGGCGGTGTCTACGGCAATGCCTATGCGGGCGAGAAGGACCGCAATGTCGACGCGCTGCTGCAGTGGAACCTGAGCGACGCACAGGCGCTGTCGCTGGAAGCCGGCCATGGCGTGCAGCAGGCCTTCATCGATGCGTCGCTGGAAAAGCAGGATGAAAGCGCGTGGGGTGCCAGTGAGCTCAAGCGCAGCTCGCTGGCGCTCAACCACGATGGCAAGTGGAGCTTCGGCAATTCGAAGATCAGTGCGTACTGGACCGAGTACAGGAACAACATCGGTGCTACCGGCCGTTCCGAAGCAACAGATACGATCATCGAGGGCAACCTGACCACGCCGTTCACCCTCGGCGTTGAACACCAGTTTGCCGTGGGCGGCCAGTGGAAGCGCCAGGAACTGACCAACACCGATACCATCGGCCGCGCGCCGATCGACTATGCCGGCAATGCCGTCAGCGGTTCCGATCTGGAAGTGGATACCTGGGCCCTGTTCGTAGAAGACGAACTGAAGCTGCACCGCACCCTGGCACTGACCCTGGGCGCGCGCCTGGACCACCATGAGAAGTTCGGTGGCCACGTCAGCCCGCGCGCCTACGTGGTCTGGCATCCGGCCGAGCAATGGACCATCCGCGGTGGCGTTTCCAAGGGCTTCCGCGCGCCCAGCCTGACCGAGAACTCGCCCAGCGCCGCCACCCAGTCCGGGGGCCGTGGCTGCACCTCGCTGATCCCGCTGGGCTATACCCGCGGCGGCTGCTACATGGCCGGAAACCCGGACCTGGACCCGGAAACCAGCACCAACCGCGAGATCGGCATCAGCTTTGACAACGACCTGGTCGATGCCGGCCTGACCTACTTCCACACCGACTTCAGGAACAAGATCGAGTACGCACCGCTGGGCAGGTTCAACGGCATCTGGTGGACACGGATGAGCAACGTGCAGCGCGCACGCACCAGCGGCATGGAAGGCAACCTCAATTTCCGCTTCGGCGAGCACTGGCGCTGGCGCACCTCGGCAACCTGGATGAAGGAAGCCAGGAACCTGACTACCGGCCGCAACCTGATCGATACGCCGGAATTCTCCGGCTATTCGTCGCTGGACTGGACGCCCAACACGGTGTTTTCCAGCAGCCTGTCGGCGCAGTACACCGGCAGGCAGACCGGCACGGCGACGACCTTCCTCAAGGCCTACACGCTGTATGACCTGACCGCAGCGCTTAACGTCAACGAGGTGCTGACCCTGCGCGGTGGCATCAGCAACCTGGCCGACAAGACGCTGTATGCCGAAGGCTCCACCGACTACTTCGTCGCTGGGCGCAGCTACTTCCTCAGCATGACCGCACGGTTCTGAGCCCCGCGCGCGCCGTGATCGCGCTGGCGTGATGCCAGCGCGATCAACGGTGGCGGATTACTCGCTTTCCAGCGCGGCCGGCGCCGCGTCCCGCGTGGCGGCCGTGCGCGCACGGTCCATCGCCACCGCCAGTTGCTGGCGCGCGAGCAGTTGTTGTGCCTGCACCACTTCAGGTGTCGGCAGGAGCACCGGCCCCGGTGCGTTTTCCGGTGTAGCAGCTGTGGTCATGCAACCTCCATGGACATCCCGCCGCCGCCGGGGTCAACCGCGGCGGCAGCGGAACTGCGCACCCTAACCTAAAAACAAGGCGGGCGGGTGACGGTGCGGCGCCGGGCCGCAGCCGTCGGAACAAGGCAGGCGTCACATTTTTGACGGCAGCGCTTGGATCCTGAATAGGACTTGTCCTATCATGAAAACGTTTTCTCACAGGGATGTTTCCCCAATGAATACCACTGACCTGTCCCAGTTCAGCCCGAAGTGGCAGTTCCGCTTCAACTTCTTCCGCCAGCACGGCGCCCCCAAGAACCCCGGCTTCAAGCAGGCCTGGAAGGCGCTGTCCTTTGGTGACCGCCTGAAGATCAACCTGAACTTCTTCGCGCTGTTCTTCGGCGCCATCTACCTGCTGATCCTTGGCATGTGGCGCAAGGCACTGGTGGTGATCGGCATCAACATCGTACTGGCCATCATCACCATGTTCCTTCCCGACGTTGTCGGGCGCATGCTGTTCATCGCCATGAACCTGCTGGTCGCCTCCAGCACCAACTACAGCTACTACCTGGAGAAGGTGGAAGGGCGCACCAGCTGGAACCCGTTTGAAGGCATGTTCTGAGCCATCAGACCTGCGCAGGGATGCGCGGCAAGGATGCAAGCGACGCCCGGCCCCCGCCGGGCGTCTTCGTTTTCTGGCTCAGGCCGCGCGGCGTGCCGTGGCCATCGGCCCGGCCTGCAGGCGGAAGCGCGACACCGCCACCGCCAGCTGCTCGGCCTGCTCCTCCATCGAGCGGGCTGCTGCACTGGCTTCCTCCACCAGTGCAGCATTCTGCTGGGTGGTTTCGTCCATCTGCACCACGGTCTGGTTGACCTGCTCGATGCCGGCCGACTGTTCGCGCGAGGCGGCCGAGATCTCGGCCATGATCTCATTGACGCGGCCGACCTGACCGACGATGTCCTGCATGGTGCGTCCGGCACCGTGGACCAGCTGCGCACCGGCTCCGACCTGTGCCACCGAAGCGTCGATCAGCTCCTTGATCTCCTTGGCGGCACCCGCTGAGCGCTGCGCCAGCGCACGGACTTCGCTGGCGACCACGGCGAAGCCACGGCCCTGCTCGCCGGCGCGCGCGGCTTCCACCGCCGCGTTCAATGCCAGGATGTTGGTCTGGAACGCAATGCCATCGATCACCGAGATGATCTCGGCGATGCGCTGCGACGAGGCTTCGATCTGCTGCATCGTCTGCACCACCTGGCTGACCACCTCGCCCCCTTCGCTGGCCACGCCCGCTGCGGAACCGGCCAGCATGTTGGCCTGCAGCGCGTGGTCGGCGTTCTGGCGCACGGTGGAGGTCAGTTCCTCCATCGACGCGGCGGTTTCTTCCAGGTTGGCGGCCTGCTGTTCGGTGCGGCGCGACAGGTCGCTGTTGCCGGCCGCGATCTCGCCAGCGGCCAGGCGGATGCTGGCCGCCGACTGCTGGATCTGTCCGACGATCTGAGTCAGCTGCTGCACGGTGCTGTTGGCATCGTCGCGCATCACCGCGAACACCCCGTGGAACTCACCCTGCATGCGCGCAGTGAGGTCGCCGGCGGCGATCGCGCGCAGCAGCGTAGACAGTGCAGCCAGGTTGTGGTCGCTGACCTGCATCATTGTGTTCAAGGTCTCCACCATGCGGCGGAAATCATGCTCGAAGCGCAGCGCATCACCGCGCACGGCGAAATCACCGGCAGCGGCGGCGGCGGCCAGCTGCTGGATCTGCTCGTTGATCGCAGCCAGGTTGCCCTTGGTGGTTGCCATCGCGGCGGTGAATGCCGCCTTCTCGCCCGGCAGCGCTTCCATGTCCACGCTGAGGTCGCCCACGGCGTAGCGCTGCATCACCTCGACCAGGCGCTGGGTGACCGCATTGCTGGAGGCCACCAGCTGGTTGCTGTCGGCCACCATGCGGCCGTACTCGCCCGGGAACGCCGCAGCATCCATGCGGTAGCTGAGTTCCCCGGCATCGTGGCGGCGCGCCATTTCGGCCTGCGCAGCCATCACTGACTGCAACTGCCCACGCATGCCCTGCATCGCGTCCAGCAGGCGCCCCACTTCGTCGTTGCTGCGCGCCGGCAGCGTGCTGTCCAGCTTGCCGGCCGCGACGTCACCGGCCACGCGCACGGCTTCAGCCAGCGGACGGATCGCCAGGCGGCGCAGCAGCACATACACGCCGGCGCTGAGGGTCAGCGCGGCGACCACGCCGACCAGCAGGGTCAGCCACAGCAGCTGGCGTGCCTCAGCCACGATCACCGCGTGCGGCATCACCACGCCCAGGGCAAAACGCTGCGGCGCATCGCCGACCCGCAGCGGTACATACACCCGCACATTGCCGGCCGCATCCGGAGTGAAGGCCTCGAACGGACGGTCGGCGGCAATGTCGGCCAGCATGCTGCGGGTCTGCGCGTCGCTGCGCGGCTTGCCGATCTCGGCGGCATTGGCCGAGGCCAGCACCACACCCTTCGGCGACAGCAGTTCGACACGACCGGCCCCCATCGGCTTCAGCGTGGCCAGGTGCTTCTGCAACGCCGCCAGCGAGAAGTCCACGGTGAACACGCCCAGGAATCTGCCGTTCTCGATGATCGGCGTGCTCAGGGTGCTCATGAGCACTTTCTGGCCGGCGATGTCATAGGCGTAGGGTTCGCTGACCTTGGGCAGCTTGTCGCGGCTGGGCCCCATGTACCAGTCGCCCGATCCGCTGGCGGTCTCGGTGTAATCGGTCATCACCGACTGCTGCGGCTTGCCGTCCTGCCAGGCCCAGTAGCTCATGTAACGGCCGGTGGCATCGTGTGCTTCGGTATTGACGAACTCCGCATCCTTGCCGTCGAAGGCATCGGCCTCCCACATGGTGCTCTTGCCGAGCCATTGCGGATGAGCACGCAGCTGTTCGCCGAGCACCGCCGCCAGGCTGGCGCGGTCGGGCACGTCGCCACGGGCACGCTGGGCCAGCACGCTTTCAACCATGGCATCGTTGCTGGCAAAGGCGGTGCCCAGGTCAGCCGCCACCTGGCGCGCCTCGGCGTTGGCCTCGCTGGTCATGGTCTGGCGCGAGGCGCTGATCAGACTGGCGCTGGCCTGCCGGTAGATCAGGAACGCGGTCAGGCCGAAGCACAGCAGCGCGATCACAGCGGTGCCCAGCATCAGCTTGTGGGCGATGCTGCCCGGGCGTTGGGCAGTGGCGGAGCGGGAAGAAGGCATGGGAGGGTCCGCAAGGCAATTCAGGACGACCGGCGTCACGAGGACACCGCGCAGGCGCGCGATCCGTCGCGCAGGCCACCGGCCGCCGGGCCGCGCCCGGTGCACGAGGCACACCGGGTTTAGCGGCCGGCCGCCATCGAGATTGAGGCCAGCGGCCTGCACATTCCTGAACCTGCTCAGGGTGGGCTCGGTGCCCCGCCCCCTGCGAACATCTCATTCGGCGACCCGATCCTTGATCCACTCCGCCCTTGGCAGCACCTCGATGCTGCCGGCGGCGTACTGCTGCAGCACGTCGTCCGGGCCGAAGCGCGGCTGCCAGCCCAGCACGCTGCGCAGGCGGGCACTGTCGTAGACGCGATCGATGCTCAACGGCAGCGGCCAGCCCCGTCGTTCGAACTCGGCCAGCAGCTGTGGCGCGCGGCGTGCCAGCACGCTGCGCGGGTGGGTGGCCAGCTCCAGGCAATCCTCACGCCGGAACGGCGTCGGAGCGCACGCGATGTAACGCGCGAAAGCGGCGCCTTCGTCCAGCAGCAGTGCAGCATGCGCGCTGGCTACATCACGTGCGTCGATACCGCGGTGCAGGCGGAACATCGCCATGCGTTCGGGCGGCTCGGGGAAGCAGCGGGCCATGCGCAGCACGCGCACGCTGAAGGCCGGCGCCGCAGCGGCTTCGGCCAGTGCTTCGGCCTGCAGCTTGGTGCGGTGGTAGATCGTGCGCGGCAACGGCTCGGTGTCTTCATCGATCCAACGGCAGCCACCGGCGACCACGGCGTGGCCGTACAGCGCGGTTGTACTGGTCAGCACGAATCGCCGCGCCCCGGCTTCGCGTGCGGCCTGCAGCAGGTGCGCGGTCGCCTCCACGTTGATCTGGTGGAACACCCCGTCCGGCACCAGGCCGACATGGGGTGCGTGCAGGGCGGCGGTATGGATCACGGCGTCAACGCCCTGCACGGCCCGTGCGACAGCCTGGTGATCGGTGACATCGGCAATGATGCGGGTGGTGGCGAATGGGCTGCGATCCAGCCCCACCACTTCGTGGGAGGCCGCCAATGCACCGAAGATCGCGCGCCCGATCCGCCCGGAACTGCCGGTCAGCAGAATCTTCATTGAGTCCATTCACTCGAAGCGCCCGGGAACTACCGGGATGCTTCGATTCTAGGCACGCTGCATGTCGTCTGCGATAGGGCGCAATTGCAATTGTGCGTTCATTCCCGCGAGGCCGATCGGGCCAGCAGCTGCCGCGCGACGAACAGCGGATCGTCACCGCCTGCCGCGTCGGGCGTGACACCGGTGCGTTCCCAGTTGGTTCCGGTATGTAGATTGATCGGCTGCCGATCGGGAATGCTGATCTGATAGCCATCCGGCAGCAGCACAGGATCATCGACCATGTGTGCAGCGCCGCCGCTGCGCGTGCCGACAATGCGTGCACGGCCCAGCGCCTGCAGCGAGTAGGCGACGAACTCGGCAGCCGACGCGGTGCGGCGATCGATCAGCACGACCAGCGGCTTCAGGTAAGTGGGCAGGCTTGCCGGCGGCAGTGGTACCAGCGTGCGCCGCCCGCGCTGGTCCAACTGCTGCACCGCGTCGATCTTCGCGTCCAACAGCGTGCGCACCAGCAGGTCGGCACTGCCGTCATCCCCGCCGCCGTTCTGGCGCAGATCCAGCACCAGGCCATCGGTGTCGGCCAGCAGCTCGAGGGCGGCGGCGAGTTTCGGCCGGGCCAGATCCAGCGGATAGAATGTACTCAGCCGCAGGTAACCGATGTTGCCCTCCAGCACCCGTACCTCGCGCACGCCAGCGCCATTGCTGCGCGCATCCGCGCGCCATGCCATCAGCCAGTCGTCCTGGCCGGCCGTTGCGTCCACGCGCTCTACATGGAAGTGGCCATCGAACGTGTCCAGGTCCTGGTTCAGGCGTGCGCTGAAAGCCTTCGGATCCGAGCAGCTGTCCACATAGCGCTGCTGGGTGGACCAGCCGCGCACGGCTTCGGCAATGCGTGCGCCTTCGGCCGCATCCAGGTACTGCGCCTCTATCGCCGTGGCCGCTGCCTGCAGCACGGCGTCCTGCGCCGGGCAGGCGGCCGCCAGCAACGCGCCAAGCATCCACGAAACCGTCATGATCGCCTCCGTCGCCTTGATGACATATAAGTGCTTATATATCATTGTCATCATGGATCTCCAACGCGCAACTCTGGGAACGCTGCTGCGTGCCCTGCTCGACCAGCTCGACCCGGCGGTCGAGCAGGCCTACCGGGATCTGCAACTGGACTACCGGCCGCGCTACACCCCGGTGCTGCGCACGCTGATGGTGCAGGGCCCCTGCCGCATCAAGGATCTGGCACTGGCCTGCGGGCTCAGCCACTCCGCGCTCAGCCAGACGGTTTCAGCGATGGTGCACGACGGCTGGCTGCACGCTGCGGTGGGCGAGGACAGCCGCGAACGCATCCTGCAGTTGAGCCCGCACGCCCTGCAGGCATTGCCGGCGCTGCAGGCGCAGTGGCAGGCTACGGAGCTAGCGGCCCGCAGTCTCGACGCCGATCTTGGACAGTCGTTGGAACAGGTGCTGCGTGAGGCATTGAAGGTGCTGGAGCAACGACCGTTCGCGCAACGCCTGCGCGACGCCCGCCTGCGCTGATGCAGTGCGTCGGCGACACCCCGCGTGTTCGCCGGTGGTGGTGGTCCTGGCATTCGCCTGAATGGAGGACTCATCAACCACGTGCGCATGCCGGGTGAAGACCACGGCGGGGATGGCGACCTCGGCTTAGCACGCACTGACCAAGCATTGGCGCTGTCGCCGACCACGGCGCCGCCCATGCAGAAGGATACTTCCCATGACTGAGCAGAATCACCGCTCCAACCGGGGCTTCGCCTCGATGGACCAGGCCAAGCAGCGCGCGATCGCTGCCAAAGGCGGACGTGCGGCGCATGCCTCCGGCAATGCGCATGAGTTCAGCCGCGATGAGGCACGTGCGGCAGGCCGCAAGGGCGGCGAGGCGATCAGCCGTGATCGGCAGCACATGGCCGCGATCGGGCGCGAGGGTGGGCACGCGCGCCACGCCAACGCGCGCCAGCAGCAGCAGCAGCAGCAGATCGAGCATGGTGGAGAGGCTCCGCACCGCCAGCAGAAGTGATCATCACGCGGCCAGGCCGTTTCCCGTCGGCGGTGCCATCCTGCAGCCACAAGCTGGGCCAGGGTACCGGCCGATGCCATCGCCCAGCCGACGCCGACGGCCGTGCCACTGCGGTACCACGTAAGCATCCGCGGCGCGGCGTGCATTGCGCCCGGTTGCGCGATGAGCGCACGCGCGTGTCCTGCCAGCCCCTGTGATGTCGATTGCCACGCAAGGTCGGCCTGTCACGGGGTAGCAGGCGGCGTTGGAACCGTCCTGCTCAGGTGTGCACGAGGATGTTCAACAGCCGCCCGAATGGATCGCGGACAAAGAAGCGGCGCACGCCCCAGGGTTCATCGACCGGCCCATACTCCAGCGCGATGCCGGCCTTACGCATGCGCTCCAGCACCTGCTGCAGGTCGTCCACCTCGATCGACAGGTCCGGCACCGCAGTGCCGGAACCGCCTTCACTGGCAAAGCTGACCTGCGCCAGCGCACTGCCCTGCCCGCCATGGGTGACGATCCAGCCATGGTCCATCACCACGGGCATGCCAAGCAGCTCGCCATAGAAGGCAGCGGCCCGTTCCGGCTCAGCCGTGGCGATGTTGGCGACGACGCGTTTGACGGCCATGGCATGCTTCCGTTGGACAAGGCCCATCCAGACTGCCCGACCTTCCACGGAAACAGAAGAGCCCCGTCAGTGACGGGGCTCCCACACGGCTCAATCGGCGCGACTCACACGCCCATGCACAGATCGACCACGCAGGTATTGTACGCCTGCTGGCATTCCCCAGCGTCGGCCCCACTGGCCAGGCACATCTGGTAGGCCCGCCAGCAGGGCGCGTCGCAAGGCTCGACAGGGCCCGCCACCGCCACCGAACCGGTACACGCCAGCGCGAACAGCGCCGCCACGATCACTTTCCTGACAGTACGCATCACCATCACTCCCTGATAAGCCTGGTGAGCCCAGGCCGGCTCACGGTAGCGGGGGAGCCGCGAGGCAACGTGAACACCGGCGTCACGCCACCTTAACGCGTTCATAAAAATTCCTTCACACTACTGGGGGTGATTGGCGCGCTGCGGGGTTAACGGCGTTGTTGTCCGTCAACCAAGGAATGTTGTCCGATGAATCACCCGCAGCACGGCTGTTCGTCCCACTCCCGCTTCCCGCTGCACAGCCGCCTGGCGTTGGCCGTGGCCAGTTCGCTGTTGCTGGCTGCAGCGCTTCCCGCCATGGCCAGCGAGTCACTCGACGCTTGGCAGCAGCAGCGCCAACTGCAGGCGGCATGGGCGCAGCCCACGTCGATGGCGAGCGCGTCGGCCGGCGCCAACGCAGCGGCCGCAACACCCACGGCAGCAGCCAGCAGCACGTCGCTCCTCGGTAACGCAGGTGATCCGGCCAGTTGGCGCACGGAGGAATTCAACGCCGACTGGGGCCTGGCGGCGACCCACGCCGACGACGCCTATGCGCGTGGCCTGACGGGCACCGGCATCCGCCTTGGCGTGTTCGACAGTGGCACCGGCCTGGACCATCCGGAATTCGCTGGCAAGAACCATCGCAGCATCCACATCGCCGACGTGCTCGCCGATGGCACGCGCTGCACCAACACTGCACAGCTCACTGGCCCCGGTGCCTGCTTCTCAAGTGACGGCGACGACGTGCAGGTCAGCTACGTCGGGTTCAACGCAAACGTCCCGCAGAACATCCGCGATCTGATCCTGGCGGGGCCCTATGTACAGCCCGGTATCGGCTACGAAGTGCACGGCACCCATGTTGCCGGCACCATCGCTGCCAACCGTGATGGCAACGGCATGCATGGCGTGGCCTTCGGCGCCGATCTCAGTGTGGCCCGCCTGTTCTTCAACAGCGCCAGCGAATGGCAGCGTACGGCGACCGGGTATTCGGTAGTCTCGCTGGGCAGCGTCGGGCCGGATTCGTCCGCCGTGGTCGACATGTATGCGCAGATGAATGCCCAGGGCGTGCGCGCGGTCAACCACAGCTGGGGCCTGAGCAAGGAACCCGATGCGGTGCTGATGGACCGGATCTACAACGATCCCGATTATCGCGACTACCTTGCCACTTATGCAGACGGATCACGCGCCAGGGGAATGATCCAGGTCTGGGCGGCAGGCAATTCGCCGGCGCGCGGTGCTGCGGCTCCTGTATCGGCCAGCCCGATCGCCGGCATGTACGCCACCCTGCCGCGTGCCTTCGCCGACATCGAAAAATACTGGCTCAGCGTCGTCAACGTTGGACAGGATTTCACCCTCAGCCTGACCTCCAACAAGTGCGGGCTCAGCGCCAACTGGTGCCTGGCGGCCCCGGGTTCCAACATCAACTCCACGGTCTACGGCGATGACTCCGCCGTTGCGGCGTCGTTGGGCGTTGATGCCAACGGCAACCTGTCGCTCGACGTCACCCAGCGCGTGCCAACCTACAGCTACGGGCTGCTCAGCGGCACGTCGATGGCTGCACCGCACGTCACCGGTGCGCTGGGCCTGTTGTTCGAACGCTTCCCCTATCTGGACAGCGCGCAGGTCCGCGACGTGCTGCTGACCACCGCGCGTGATCTTGGCGCACCCGGCATCGACGAGATCTACGGCTGGGGACTGATGGACCTGCGCAAGGCCATCGAAGGCTACGGCTCGCTGCGCGTGGACACCAACGTGGTGATGAACCAGAAGGCCGGTGGCCTGAAGGTGTGGGAAGGCGATGCCTGGGATGACTGGACCAATGACATCGGCGGCCCCGGCAAGCTGACCAAGTCCGGCATCGGCTGGTTGCGCCTGAGCGGTGACAACAGCTTCAACGGCGCGGTACTGCAGGACGGTACGCTGGAACTGAACGGCGCCAACGCGCTTACCGCGGCGGTCGAAGTGCAGGGCGGCCAGTTCCTGCTCAACGGCAGCCTGTTCTCCACCGCACTGACCACTACCGGTGGCGTGAGTACGGTCAGCGCCAGCGCCGTGCTGAAGGACAGCAACCTGAGCGTCAACGGCGGCGTGGTGTCCTTCAACGGCACGCAGACCGGCGGCACCACCACGGTCGGTGCCAACGGCCTGCTGAAGGGTGTCGGTACGCTCGGCACCACCCAAGTCGACGGCATCATCGCGCCCGGCAATTCAATCGGCACGCTGACCATCAACGGTAACTACGTGCAGGGCGCAACCGGCGTCTATGCCGCCGAACTTGCTCCAGGCGGGCGCAGTGACCAGTTGCACGTGACCGGCACCGCCACCCTGGGCGGTACCCTGCTCGCGCTGCCGGAGCCGGGCACCTATTACCTCGGCGAGCAGTTCAATTTCATCCGCGCCGACGGCGGTCTCAACGGGCAGTTCGCGAAGACCGACTTCAGCGCGTTCTCGCCGTTCCTGCAGTTCAGCCTGGCGTACGGTGCCAACGGAGCACGCATCGACGTGGCCCGTGGTGCATCGCTGGCCAGTGCGGCCACTACGCCCAACCAGCATGCGGTTGCGGCGGCGGCCGATGGCCTGGCGATCAACCAGGGCCTGCCCAAGCCGCTGACACAGCTGTTCCCGCAGCAGGTCGGTGCCGTACTCGATGGCCTCAGCGGCGAGCTGCACGCAGCCACCTCGCTGGCGCTGGTGGAAGGCAGCCGTCATGTCCGTGACGCTGCGTTGTCACGCCGTGCCGGCGCAACCGCACCGGGATCCGATACGGGTGACGCCACCGGTGCCTGGGTGCAGGCACTGGGCGGCAACAGCAGGCTGGATGGCAACAGCAACACCGCGCGCACCGATGCCAACAGCAATGGCCTGCTGGTGGGCATCGACCGCGAGTTCGATGGCTGGCAGGTCGGCGTGCTGGCCGGTACCGGCCGCACCGACGTGAAGCAGCTGGAGCGCCGTGCCAAGTCGAAGATCGACAACACGCACGTCGGCGCCTATGCCAGCCACGCCTGGGGCGGCTTCGGCCTGCGCGGTGGCGTGGCATGGAGCAAGCACAAGGTGAAGAGCACGCGCGATGTCGGCTTCGCCGGCTTCAGTGACAGCCTGAGCGCGCGCTACAACGCGCATGCGCGCCAAGCGTTCATCGAAGCGGGCTATCGCTTCGGCAACGCGGAAGGCGGGTTGGAGCCCTACCTGCAGGTGGCTCGCGTGGAAGTGGACCTCAAGCAGATCAACGAGCGCGGTGGCGCGGCGGCGCTGCACGGCGAGGTGGACGACACCGGCACCACCACCGCTACCGCAGGGCTGCGCTTCGAAAAGGGCCTGAAGGCATCATTCCAGCAGGACAGCTGGCTGCATCTGCGCGGTGGTCTGGGCTATCGCCGCGCCTTCGGAGACCGCAGCCAGGTGGCCAACCTGGCCTTTGCCAACAGCAGCACGCCCTTTGCAGTCGAAGGCGCACCGATTGCCGAGAACGCTGTCGTGGCCGAGCTGGGCCTGTCGGCGTGGCTGACGCCGCGGCAGCAGCTGGAGCTGGGCTACAGCGGCCAGTTCGGCAGTGAAAGCCGCGACCATGGGGCCAGTGCTCGCTGGTCCATCCGCTTCTAAACACGTGTTCTCTTGACGGGTTGGGGCGGCCTTGCGGCCGCCCCTTTTTTGCCCACCCCCAGCGCTATGCGCGACGGCGCAGGGCGGCGGCACCTGCCAGGCTGGCAAGTGGCAGCAGCAACCCATAGGCCACCAGCGGCCACACGGTATCGCCGGGTAGCACAAGGATCACCAGCGTGCCGATGCCTGCCACGATAAGGCTCTGCACTGCGTAGTACAGGGCCACTGCCGCACCCGACGCATCGGCGAAATCACGCAGCGCACCGTTGGCAGCCACTGAAACCACCATCACCAGCCCCACCGCGATGCCCCACATGGGCAGCACCACGCCGATCAACGAGGGACGCCACGCGGCGGCCGACGCCATCAGCAGCGCCCCGGCCACCATCACCCACAGGCCGCGCAGGAAGGTACCGCGCACGTTCCAGCGCCCAATGCACGCGTTCGCCATCCGCGCCGTGACGATCATCACCAGTGCCACCGTCGCGAAGGCCAGGCTGAACGACAGCGGCGAGTACTGCATGCGCCCGACCAGCAACCGGGGCGCGACTGAGAAGAACACGAAGAATGTGCCCATGCCCGCGCTGAAGCCCAGCGTGTAGACCCAGAACGCGCCGCTGCCGAGGATGCGTCGTGCCGCCGGTCGCGCCCCGTCATGGCACTGCGGGCGGGTTTCGTGCCAATGCCGCACCGCGCGCAGGCCGGCGATCGTGCCCAGTACACCGAGCAGAACGAAGATCGCGCGCCAGCCGACGGCACCAGCCAGCAGTGCGCCCAGAACAGGCCCCAGCGCCGGCACGAAGGCCAGCATCGAAGCGAACAACCCATACAGCGAGGCGCCTTCGGGTGTATCGGCATAGACGTCACGGACCGTGGCGAAGGTCGCCACCAATGCCGCCGACGCTCCCACCGCCTGTACGGTTCGCCAGGCCAGAAAAGCGGCGCCGCTGCCGGACAAGGCCAGCGCAAACGACGAAAGCGCGAACAGCAACGCCCCCAGCAACAGGACCGGGCGTCGCCCGATGCGGTCGGACAATGGGCCAAACAGCAACTGGCCCAGCCCGAGCGCCAGCAGGTAACTGCTCAACGTGAGCTGCACCAGCGTCAGGGATGTCTGCAGTGCCTGCGGCATCACCGGCACCACAGGAAGATAGATGTCCATGGCCAGCGAGGCCAGGAGGTCGAACGGCGCCATCAGCACAATGGCCGACGGCAACGGGTGGGCCCAACGCAGGGCCTTTCGATTGAACATGGGGAGTCTCCGCCCGGAGTGATCCGGCGGCGATCCATCCACTTCGCGTGCATCGCAGGGATGATCACCGCAACAACGTCTGCATCGTTGTTGCGGCTCAGCGAACTGTCTGCGGACCGTTCCCGTTGCTCATGGTGTTGATCGTTGGCGGTGCGGAACCGGTGCAAGTGTAGCAGCGACCGGTTCAGGGTGGCCGGGGCAGCGGTGCCGCCCCGGCCGCGGCGACCCTGGGGAGTGGGCCGCCGCTGATCGTCAGGCCGCCTTCATCGCATGCTTGCGCGCGCGCATCACGTTGTGGCACTCCTGCACTTCGGGCAACAGCTGAGTGACTTCCTGGCGCACCGCCGGCGGCAGTTCATTATCCTTCAGCACATCCTTGAACGCGCCCAGCAGGCGATCCTCGGACTCTTCCAGCTCGGCCACGTAGCCATAGTTGGTATCTCCGAACGCGGCGCGGACCTTGCCGTAGAACTGCTGCATCGAACCCACCACGGTGCCATGCTCGGCCGGCTTGCCGCCGCTGGCAGCCACCGAACCGCTCAGCGCCGCGACGATGCGGCCCTTGACGCCGGCGATACGGGTGAACAAGGCCGACAGCTCGGCATCCTTCACCTTGGTTGCGGCCTCTTCGTAGAACGACTTGCCGTCGCGGGCGATCTCGATCAGGTCGTTGAGGCGGTGTTCGATGGTGGACTGGGTGCTCATGGCCTTGCTCCTGTATCTTCGTTTCAGGGGGAGAAAAGCAGCCTCGACTGCGCTGCCTGCGGTTCCACTGTGGACATGCTCGTGTGGTTCGCGGGTGAGCAGCGATTGATATGCACATCACTTCACCCAACCCGCACTGACTGCTTCACGCCACAGTGGCGCGTGGCTCACATCGAGCGGTGCTGGCCAGCCTCACCAGGGAACGAACAGGATGATCAGCACGATCACCACGACCGCGGCGAGCGCTCCCATCAGTACGTTTCTCTGGCGCCAACTGGGCTTCGGTTTTCCGGGGGTATTCATGCCTGCTACCTGTCTCTGCGGATGACCCCGGCAGACTGATGGATCGGCGGCGGTACGTGCGTGCAGGACGCGTGCAGGTGACGTGCAGGGCGCCGCCATCGATGTCGATTTCCGGGACGCCCGCTCGTCAGATCATCAAAGCCCTTCCCTCACCACGCGGACTGCTGCCATGACCGCCATCCTCACCGCCTTCGCCACCTCTCCCGACCGCGGCCAGGGCCTGGCCCGTGACATGCGCGTTCGCTGGGCGCTGGAAGAGCTGGACGTGCCCTATGACGTGCAGCTGCTCAGCTTTGCCGAGCTGAAGCAGCCCGCGCACCTGGCACGCAATCCGTTCGGGCAGATTCCCACCTGGCAGGAGGGCCACCAGGTCCTGTTTGAATCCGGCGCGATCGTCCTGCACCTGGCCGAACAACATTCCGGCCTGCTCCCGGTTGATCCGGATGCCCGCATGCGCGCGGTCATGTGGCTGTTTGCCGCACTGAACACGGTAGAGCCGCCGATTGTCGAGCGCTCCATGGCCTGGGTGCTGGAGCGCGAGCAGCCGTGGTACGCACAGCGGCTGCCGATGCTGGATGAGCGGGTTCGGGCGCGATTGGCGCAACTGTCAACATGGCTGGCCAACGCGCCGTGGCTGGACGGCGATTTCAGCGTGGGCGACCTGATGATGGTTTCGGTGCTGCTGCGCCTAAAGAGCAGCGGGCTGCTTGACGAGTATCCGCTGCTGGTGGCCTATGTGGCACGGGCAACGCAGCGTCCCGCCTATCAGCGCGCGTTTGCTGCGCAGCTGGCGGTATTCCAGAACGGGTAGTTCCGCGCCATGCGTGGAAATACTCAGCGCAAGCTGCGCCGGCAGGCGGCCTGCACCAGCATCAGCTGCGCCACCAGGATCAGCATCGCGCAGCCGGACAGCAGCCACGGATCGATGTACCACTGCGCGTTGAAACTGAAATCACCGGCGGAAATGCGCTTCCAGCCGTTGAAGTGCTGCATCGCTGCGACCACGAACGCGAAGCCACCGGCTGTGTACGACAACCAGGGCACGATGAGGCTCCCCGGGCGCGCGAACAGCGTGAGCAGGCCGAGCACGCCGATGACCGTGCGCTGCACGCGGCAGTACGGGCAGACATAGGCCATCCCGCTCCATTCCACCGCCCAGGCCAGCAGGCTGACCAGCACGGCCGCGCCTGCCGCGGCGTGCAGGACTTTCGGCGTGATCATCATGCCACTCTCGTGTGCCATCCCGTGCTCCTTGGTTGAAAGACCTAGGCAGGGTAGCAGTGCTGCAGCCTCATCCCTTCTTGATGACGGTCCGCTTGCCGATGGTGCTGGTCTTGCCAGCGGTCGGCCTGGCCAAGCCAGGAATCAGGAAATCGGTGACCTTGTGGCCCATCGACACCTTGGACGCCAACCAGCGCGGCATGCGCCCGCGACCGGTCCAGGTCAGGCGCTTGTATTCCGGGTCGCGATACTTGGGCGCGACTTTGCCGGATTTACGGCGGGCGGGTTTGCGGGCGGGCGCAGGTGTTTCCGAGGCTTGGCCGCCAAAGAGTTCTTCGATGGTGTATCCGGCTTCGGCGGCGGCGGCCTTCAGCATCCGGCGCACCGCACTGGCCGGACGGCGGCTGGAAATCAGCTGTTTCCGCCGTTCAGCGGCAACCACCAGGGCACCCAGCTCGCGAAGGCTGAGCGATTCAATATCGATCGTCATGCGGGAAAGGTCTACTGCAGCGCGGCAGCTGTCAAGGCGCCCTGCCCGGCGCGTAGACACGGGCTTCACCGCCGGTGGGCTCCGATCGCCTGCGTCGGCCATCTCCGAGGACCTCGACGTGAGCACTTCATCGCATTCGCTCGCCTACCTGCTTGCACGCATCCTGCTGATGGCCCTGTTCCTGGTCTCCGGGCTGGGCAAGCTCGGTGATCTCAGTGGTACCCAGGGCTACATGGAGGCAATGGGAGTTCCCGGCATCCTGCTCTGGCCGACCATCGCTTTCGAAATCGGCAGCGGCCTGTGCATCCTGCTCGGCTTCCAGACCCGGCTGGTGGCGGTCGTACTGGCAGGTTTCAGCCTGGTCACCGCTTTCATCTTCCACCACAACTTCGCCGATCAGACCCAGCAGATCATGTTCCTGAAGAACCTGGGCCTGGCCGGTGGCTTCCTGCTGCTGGCCTGCACCGGAGCCGGGCGCTACAGCATTGATGGGCGTGGGCGGCGCGGATAAGCAGGCGGCATGCCGCCATCACCCCTGGCCCACGGGCGGGACGCGCTGCAGACGCAGGTTTCGCCATGTCGGCTGGGAGCTGCGGAAATCCACCGCTTCGCCATCGCTGGTGAACAACAAGCCTGGCTCCACTTCAGTGACCAGGCGGATGCCATCGATGTACAGCCAGCCCTGTCGCTGCTCCAGCACAACGGACATCGACGGTTTTCCCCACTGGTCGATGCGATAGCGCCCCAGCCAGGGTTGCCAATGGGGCGCCTGCGGCCCGGTCGGCCCATCGATGGGATCGTTCTGGTCCAGGCCGTCCTCGCCGTTGCTGCATTCCAGGTGCGCCGGCAGCATGTCCGTCGCCGCATGGTAGCGGTACGTCGCAACTTCTCCATCGGTGTCCACGGTGAACAGTTGGTCGCCGTCGATGGCCGCAAAACGGCCGCCCACAGCTTGCGCCCCACGATGCAGTTGCAGTTCACCGCTTCCGGCAACCACGATCTTCGCCTTGCCGCTGCGCCCGATCCAGCTCCCCGCCATCCGCTGCACCTGGTCCTGGTTCAACCTGATCGGCGCCAGGGAAGACAGGGGCACACGCGGCTGACGAGGCCCGAAACGCGCCGACAACAGCTGATCGAGCAGACGCTCGCCAATGCCGTACCCCGCAGACGTCGCGCGATTGAACATCGCGGCAAATCCAGCGTTTGCCTGCCTGCAGTAGGTGAACACGCACCCGAATCCGAAGCCCCCGCCGCGGTGGTGCAGCAGCCTCACCGATGTACTGCCGTAGAGGCGTTCGCTGCGCATGACACCGAGCCCGTAGTCACCGCCCAGGCCGAAACCATGCATCTCGTCCCAAAGGTGAGGCTCGAGCAGTTGCTGCGCACCGGATCGACCGCCACCGAGCAGGAAGCCAAGATACTTCGCCATGTCGGCGGCACTGGTCCAGACGCCTCCCGACACCACCAGCGGCGTCACCGGCGGTACCTGCGCATGGCCTTCCTGGGTTCCCAGTGCCCGCCCCTTGCTTGCCAGGTAGATCGAGGCATCGGCCGTACTGTCGTGCATTCCCAGCGGCTCGAAGATCCGGCGCTGCAGCCAGGCCGGATAGCTGATGCCCGCAACCTGCTCAATGACATGACCGGCAAGGTCGAAGCCCAGGTTGGAGTAGCGATAGCGCGTACCCACTGGAAAGCGCAGCCATGTCTGCGAGATGCTGCGGACGTGCGCATCAAAGCCCGGCGACGCCGGTTCGTAGTTGTTGCCCAGTGGCGCCTCGTGCGTGAATCCCGCGCGATTGGCAAGCAGCAGGCGCAGGCTGATGCGCTCCTGTGGAGCATGCTCGAAGCGGCTGCGCACCGTGAACGACGGCAGATAGCGGGTAATGGGCACGTCCAGATCAAGGATGCCGTCCTGCACGGCCAACAGCACCGCCACCGCAGCGAAATTCTTCGAGGTGGACTGGATGCTGAACATCGTGCTGGCGTCTACGGCCGCGCTGCCCTGGCCTGATACGTGACCGAAGCCTTCAGTCCAGCGCACCTGCCCGCCTTCGACCAGGCAGACGGCAGCGGCACCGATGCCACTGCCGTCCATGGCCGAGCGGACCACGCCGCGTTCCGCGTCGATCAGGCTCCCGGTGGTGACGGTTGGCTGCGCCACCGCAGCAACGCCGGTGGCCATGAGCGTGGCCGCCGGAACGGCAGCAGCGTTGGCCAGGAAGGCGCGACGACTGAGCGTACCAGGCATCAGATCACTCCACTTCGGGATGCCGCCATCTTCCCGCCAGCAGAAATGGCGGGGCATGTGTCATTCGGCACAGAGTGCGGTGATCGACACTGCTGCACCTTCGCCGGCTGCGCAGGCCTCAGCCCGGAGAGAGCGGCAAGCGGATTCCCTGCGCCGCAACAAAGGCGCGGCACTCGATCCAATAGGCCTGTGGCGGTGCCCGGAGCTCTGGTCGTGACCAGTCGTCGGTGATGTGCAACGGGTCGCCCGGCACCGGGTCCGAAGCGCGTGAAGGACCAGAACGTAAACAAGGACTGAATACGAACCAAGGCGGACCGGGGGAGGCTGCACCACTTTTCCGTTCTCTGCGGGCGATGCAGATGTGCACAAGACGATCGAGTCCATCTCTGGGGACTTGCATGCACTCCGTTTCAGTTGCGCGAGCAGCTCCAACGTTGTTGCGTCGCCTACCCGACCCAGTGTTAATCGCAAGGAAACTGCACCACCCTCATGGAATACAGAAGTTCATCGCAGAAATTCGCTGCAGCACTCGTCGTTGCCGTACTCGCCACGGGAGCGGTGGCGGCCCTTCTCCTCCTTCGCCCCACGCCACAGTCCTCGCAAACGGCACCGAACGTTGAACAGGCGGGCGGGCAGCGCAAGGATCCTTCTGCGCCGACACCCTCGGCTGCGTCACCCGCGTTACGGCCTGCCAACAGCACGAGCATGCTGTTTCCTGGTGTTCCGCAGAATCGCGATGGAATGGAACCCAAGGACGATGATCCATTTGATGGGCGTAGCCGCGCGGAGCAACGCTGGCTGGATGAACACGGCTATCCGAATACCGCGCAGTGGGCTTCCTATTCCAGCGCGCCCGATGCGTTGCTGGAACAAGCCGCCCACGGCGGCGACAAGCTTGCGCGCACCATGCTGGACTCGCGAAAGCTGCCCGATCGAACCGCCTTGGACCGGATGATGTCGTCCGCAGTGGACGGCAACTACTTTGCACTGCAACTGCTTGCGACTCATTTCGCATCCACCGGTCGAGCGGGAAACATCAACGCATACGCGGTTTCGCGCGTCCTGGAGATGCGCGCAGACCCTTCCGCCGCGCTTGGCAGGGAAATCATGTTCTCTGCACCGCTCACTATCGAAGAGCGGATGCAGGGGGAGGCCGAAGCGCTTCGTCTGAATGCCACATTCAACCAGCTCTACCAGGAACGAACCGGCGTCCCGTTCGTTCCCGATTACCGCCCGTTCCCCGTTGACAACTCGCAAGGATGGCAATGAAACCTGCAAGTAAATTCGTCCTGGCCACCGCTGCTTTCACCGTTACCGGTGTTGCTCTGGCCTGCACCGTTCTTCCAATGCTCCCGTTCTCGATATCGGTCGACCTGAAGGATATCGCGGCGGCCAAGCAAGCCGGTGCCTCATCCGCAGATGCGCCCAACCGGGCATTCCTGAAGAAGCTGGATGAGACCGCTGAAAGGACGTTCGGTGCGGATGCATGGCGCAACACGTCCTTCGTCGGCAACGTCATGTACAAAACAAAAATCATGATGATGACCGGCTCAAGCATGATCACCGTCAGCAAGCCGTGCGGGAAGTCGGCAGAAGAGTCAGGCGGCACCGAGGACAGCTTCGCCTCGACGCCCCCGTCTGGCGGTGGTGGTGGTGGCAGCACTGGCGGTGGTGGCGGGATCGGCGGCTGGTTCCCCGGTGGTGGCGGGTGCTTCGGCAACTGTCAGCCGCCGCCGCCCGGTCGCGTTGGTCCTATCGAGAATCTGCCACGATCCTGAGGGCACCACAATGAAAGGGCATCGCCGCAAGGTGCTGCCCTTGGCGCCCCTGACGCACCAGCCAGACGCCATCGGGGCGTCGTCACTGGACTTTGCTGGACGTTCAATTGGTGGGCCCACCAGGATTCGAACCTGGAACCAAGGGATTATGAGTCCCCTGCTCTAACCGTTGAGCTATAGGCCCGGCGCAGCGCCACAGTGTAGTGGAGCCTGCGCTCAACCGGCTACCCGCCGGCGCCAAGACACACTGAAAAACCCTCAGCCATCGCTGCGCAACGCCGCGCGCCCAGGCTTGCGCAACAGCTGGCTCACCCAAACCGCGCGCCCATCTCCCGCACCCGCTCGGCGTTCGCCCCCGCCAATGACCGCATTGCTGGCGACTGGATCCGCCCGTCAACAGCCACGCACTGCCAGAATGCTTCAGCCACCGGTGCCGCCCAGCGCAGATGCTGCAGATCACCACTGCCCAGCGGTGCGACCGGCGACAGCGGCTCGTCCGCGCGCAACACGCCCAGCTTTGACGGCGCCAGCGACATCGGCAGCATGTCGTAGACCGGCGCCAACGGCAGCGGGCCGCGATCAACGAAGTGGAAGGCGATGTTGCCGTGGTGCATGTCGCTGTTGCCGATCAGCCGCCCGAACGCGTGGCGTCGGCCCATCGCCTGCACGGTGTCGGCCGTCAGCCAGCCTTGATCACGCAGTTCGGCGCCTGCAACCGGCCACGCTGGGGTGACCTCGCCGGTGAACGCGGACGATAGCGACAGCAGCGAGACCAGGCCTCGCCGCCCCAGCAGATCGGGCGTGCGGTCGAAGCGCTCGATTTCCAGGAAGGTGTGCGTGGGCGACTGCAGCAGTTCACTGGACGCCGCGGCTTGTCCGGACTGGCGCAGGGCCTCAAGCGCCAGATGTTCGCAGACCAGCAGATCGCTCCAGCGCTGGGCGGCGGCGCCTTCATCGGGCTGCGCGAACTTGACCAGCACCGAGCGGCGCCTGCCGTGGACCTCCACGGTGGCGGTGAACTTGGGTTGCTCGCCACCCGGCGAGGAGCCCACATCCTCTCCGTCCAGCGCAGCACGCGCACGCTCGCAATACTGTGCAAGACGATCGTCGGCCGCAACCCGATCGATCGGCGCCTGCAACGTCTCCATCGCCGCCTCCACAGCAGCGATACCGAGCAGCAGATCGCCCGCTTCAGTCCCGCCAGCGGTTACCAGGGCCATCAACACATCGTCCGGTTGCCAGCCCTTGAGGTCCTTCGGCAGGCCGAGCGCCTGCCCACGGCCATGGGCGAAGCTGCGACCAAGAAATCCCTGCGGTCGCAGGTCATCCAGGTACCACGGTAAGTCAGGAAAGAAGGCAGCAACGTCACCTTCGGGCGCGCGTCGCAGGTTCGGGCAGTCAGGCCCGGCGTCGACATGGAAGCCGCCTCCTACCAGCGCAATTACCCGCCCCAGCTCCTCCAGCGTCGCATCTTCGCGCAGCCGGTACAGCGGCCATTCGCTGCCTGCCCGGGTGGGCCGCCGCAGCGCATAGGCGGTTGCCCGCGTTCTGCCCATGCGCACCACCTGCGGGCCACTGGCGGCCACCAGCCGGCTGAGCGCCATCCGGTCCACCCCCAGACGCTCGGCCAGCGCCGCGGCTGGTAGCGGCTGGCCGGGGGCCAGCTGAGCGATCAGATCCAATACCTGTGGGCGTTGAGCGCGTGGCATGTGCATGACGTAATACGAAACTTGTTACGTAATTAGCATCAAAAAAACGGGACTGCAAGCACGATCTTGCATCTATGAGCCTGAAAATAATGGACATATTCACGAAGCGCCAGCTTCGATGCGGATCTTTGTTACATTATTTGTTACGTAATTATATGGCCCTGCCGAGCACTGGCGGGGCGTTACAGGGATGTGGTGGCAAAGAAAAAACCCCGCCGAAGCGGGGTTTCTCTCAACACATCAGCCATCGCCGGATATCAATCGATATCCAGGAAGCTGCGCAACTGCTCCGAGCGGCTCGGGTGACGCAGCTTGCGCAGGGCCTTCGCTTCGATCTGGCGGATGCGCTCGCGGGTCACGTCGAACTGCTTGCCGACCTCTTCCAGCGTGTGGTCGGTGTTCATGTCGATGCCGAAGCGCATGCGCAGCACCTTGGCTTCCCTCGGGGTGAGGCCGGCCAGCACGTCGCGCACGGTTTCAGACAAGTTGATGTTGGTGGTGTTCTCGATCGGGGACTCCACGTTGGTGTCCTCGATGAAGTCGCCCAGATGGGAATCCTCGTCGTCACCGATCGGGGTTTCCATCGAGATCGGCTCCTTGGCGATCTTCATCACCTTGCGGATCTTGTCTTCCGGCATGTCCATTTCCTTGGCCAGCTCCTCCGGCGTGGCCTCGCGGCCGTACTGCTGGAGCATCTGGCGGGAAATGCGGTTCAACTTGTTGATCGTCTCGATCATGTGCACCGGGATACGGATGGTGCGCGCCTGGTCGGCGATCGAGCGGGTGATCGCCTGGCGGATCCACCAGGTGGCGTAGGTCGAGAACTTGTAGCCGCGGCGGTATTCGAACTTGTCCACCGCCTTCATCAGGCCGATGTTGCCTTCCTGGATCAGGTCCAGGAACTGCAGGCCGCGGTTGGTGTACTTCTTGGCAATCGAGATCACCAGGCGCAGGTTGGCCTCGACCATTTCCTTCTTGGCCTTGCGCGCCTTGGCTTCACCGTAGGCCATGGCACGGCTGATTTCCTTCAGCTCTTCCAGGTCCAGCTGGGTCAGCTTCTCGATGTCGATC
Organism: Stenotrophomonas sp. A3_2; assembly: GCF_036624925.1. NCBI lineage: Bacteria > Pseudomonadati > Pseudomonadota > Gammaproteobacteria > Lysobacterales > Lysobacteraceae > Stenotrophomonas > Stenotrophomonas sp. A3_2. The sequence continues at coordinate 105,473 of NZ_JAZKVY010000252.1, read as the reverse complement.
GTCGCCTGCTGTTCGGCAATGATCTGGTCCTTCACTTCGCGCAGGGCCGACGACCACTTCTGCTTGCGCTTCAGTGCGTCTTCCACCCATTCCAGGTTGGTCTGGTTGCCTTCCCAGGAACGGATGAAGTCCTTGCGCGGCATGCGCGCGGTGACGGTGGCCAGGTTCAGCACACGGCGCTCATGCGACTTGATGTCGGCCATGGTGTCGCGCAGCTGCTTGGTCAGCACGTCGGTCAGCGGCAGCGGCAGCTTCAGGGTGACGAACACCGCCGACATCTCTTCGCGCAGGCGCGGCAGGTTCTTCTTGTCGCCCTTGGTCGCGGCTTTCTTGAACGCATTGAAGGCATCGCTCAGCGCCTGCATGCGCGCGGCGACTTCCTCCGGGTCCGGACCGGTCGGTGCGGCTTCTTCCTCGCCACCCTCGACATCATCGTCCTCGTCCTCGTCGCCTTCGGCGTCGGCATCGCTGCTGTCATCGGCAGCGACCGCCGGCGGCGCCGGCTCTTCGTCGACCAGATCATTGAACCCGACGATCACTTCGGCCAGGCGCTTCTTGCCTTCCTTGTGGGCTTCGTAGTCGTTCAGCAGCGACTCGACCGACACCGGGAACTGGCCGAGCGCGGCCTGGACCTGGGAGAGGCCTTCCTCGATGCGCTTGGCAATGGCGATTTCGCCTTCGCGGGTCAGCAGCTCGACGGTGCCCATTTCGCGCATGTACATGCGCACCGGGTCGGTGGTACGGCCACCTTCGGTGTCGAGCGCGCTCAGCGCGGCGGCAGCTTCTTCGGCCGCGGTGTCATCGACTTCGCGGTTGCCGGTGTTGCCGTCGTTGAGAAGCAGGGTTTCCACATCCGGCGCAACTTCATGGACATCGATGCCCATGCCGTTGATCATGCCGATGATGTCTTCGATCTGTTCCGGGTCGACCATGTCGTCCGGCAGATGGTCATTGACTTCGGCGTAGGTCAGGTAGCCCTGTTCCAGGCCCTTGCTGATCAGTTGCTTGATTTCGGATTGGGCAGGACGTTCGTTGGCCATGTAGTGCTCGCGCCACCGGCTGGGTAGGAAATAGGGAACGTAGCATTATACCAGCCCGGGGCCCCGCCTGCCGGGCGGTGGTCCCGCAGGCTCAGGGCCGGAGAAGGAAGGTCACAGGACCGTCATTGACCAGGCTGACGACCATATGGGCACCAAACCGGCCTGTTTCCACCCCTGGCGCGTGATTTTCACGGCAGATCTCGACAAATTGATTGAACCCGCGTTCAGCCTCCTCCGGCGCTGCGGCGCTGGTGAAGCTCGGCCGCATGCCCGAACGGGTGTCAGCGGCCAGGGTGAACTGGCTGACCAGCAACAGGCCGCCGCCGGTGTCACGCAGCGACCGGTTCATTTTCCCGGCCTCGTCGGCGAACACCCGGTAGCCCAGCAGGCGCTCGGCCATCCGTCGCAGCTGGGCCTCGGTATCGCCCGGCTCCATGCCCACCAGCGCCAGCAGGCCTGGTCCGATCTGGCCCACGGTTTCATCATCTACATGGACAGCAGCCTGGCTGACACGCTGGATCAGGACGAGCATCTGGGCTTCCAATGAACAGGGCCGGCCACGATAGCAGCGCCCTTGGCTAAACTGGCGCCAATGAATCCGCAACGCAAAGCCCGGCTGGTCCACCGCGCCACCACCCTGTTCGCCCGCCTGCCCTGGCCGCTGCTGCGGGCGTTCGCGCGCACCCTGGCGTGGGCCTGGATCCGTCTCAACGCCCGTGAGAGCCGTGTCACCCGGCGCAACCTCGAACTGGCCTACCCCGACCTGGACAGTGCCGCGCGGGACCGCCTGCACCGCGATCTCCTGCGCTCCACCGCGCTGCAGGCCATCGAGACCCTGCGGCTGTGGAGCCAGAGGCCGGCCGACAACCTGCGCCTGCATCTGAAGCAGCGCCACGGCGAGGCCCTGTACGACGCAGCCCTGGCCAGCGGCAAGGGCGTGATCGTGGCCGCGCCGCACTTCGGCAACTGGGAGCTGCTGAACCAGTGGCTGGCCTCGCGCGGGCAGATCGCCATCGTCTACAAGCCGCCGGAGGACGAGGCCAGCGATGCCTTCCTGCAGCTGGTGCGCGGCGGCCAGAACGTGCAGCAGGTGCGCGCCGAGGGTCCGGCCGTGCGCCAGCTGTTCAAGGTGCTCAAGGACGGCGGTGCCACCGGCATCCTGCCCGACCAGCAGCCCAAAGCCGGCGACGGCGTGTTCGTGCCGTTCTTCGGCGTGCAGGCACTGACCATGACCCTGGTCAACCGACTGGCCGAGCGCACCGGCGCCACCGTGCTGTACGGCTGGTGCGAGCGCATCGGGCCGGGCATGCAATTCGCCCTGCACATCGAACCGACCGACCCGGCCGTGGCCGACCCGGACCCGCAGGTGGCCGCCACCGCGCTCAACGCCGGCATCGAGCGCATCGCCCGCCGCGACCCGGCGCAGTACCAGTGGACCTACAAGCGCTATACGTTGCGGCCGCCGGGCAGCGGCGAGGAAGACCCGTACGCAACTGAGGAACACCCCCACTGACGGCCGCCTGCGACCACTGGCCGCACCACGTTGAATACGACGCCGTCGCCCCCATAGAGACTGCGATGTCCGCCTCCCCCGGTCCTGCCATGCCTGCTGCTTCTTCCCTGTTCGGCGATCCGGCCGCGATCCGCTGTGAGCGCGCGGTGGCCGAACTGCGCGCCGGTCGCCCGGTGCTGCTCCACGATGGCCACGGCCAGCGCCTGGCGGTGATCGCGCTGGACAGCGCCACGGCCAGCAGCTTCGCTGCCTTCGCCAATGCCGCCCGCGAGCGGCATTACCTGTTCCTGACCGCCACCCGCGCCCGCGTGCTCGGCGTGGAGGCCCCGCAAGGCGCACGCCTGCCGCTGGCCGGCGTTGCCTTCGATGCCCTCCCCTCGCTGGGCTACCTGCGCGAGCCGAGCCCAATGCCCGACGGCTGGACGGCGGGCGATGCCTTCGATGCCGGCGCGGTGGAACTGGCCCGCCTGGGCCTGTTGCTGCCGGCGATGGTGGCGGTACGCCTGGACGTTGATGACCGCACCTTCGAGGGCGCCGCCGAGGTGGCCCTGTGCGACCTGGCCGAAGGCGCAGCACATGCGGCCCACGACTACGAACTGGTGGCGCGTTCGCCGGTGCCGCTGCGCGATGTCGGCATGACCACCTTCGCGGTGTTCCGCGGCGGCGTGGCCCAGCGCGACCAGGTCGCGATCATCGTCGGCGAACCGGACCTGTCGGCGGTGGTGCCGGTGCGCGTGCACTCCTCATGCCTGACCGGCGACCTGTTCGGTTCGCTCAAGTGCGACTGTGGTGACCAGCTGCGGCGCGGCCTGCGCAAGCTGAAGGAGCTGGGCGGCGGCGTGTTGCTGTACCTGGACCAGGAAGGCCGTGGCACCGGCATCGCAGCCAAGATGCGTGCCTACGGCTACCAGCACGACGGCCTGGACACCATCGACGCCGATGCGCAGCTCGGCTTCGGCGCCGACGAGCGCCGCTACGGCAGTGCGGTGGCCATGCTGCACGGCCTTGGCATTTCGCGCGTGGCGCTGCTCAGCAACAACCCGACCAAGGCACAGCGCCTGCGCAATGCCGGCATCGAGGTACTGGACTGCATTCCTGTCACCGGCGAGATCACCGCCGAGAACGAGCACTACCTGCGCACCAAGGCCGATCGCGCAGGACATCTGCTGGACGTGGATGCGCTGATCCAGGCTGCCCAGTAACGCAGCCGACCTGCTACCGTCTGCGCGGTGCGGCTACCGCCGCCACCGCTCGCCCTGCCACCTGACGGAGCCCGCGTGACCGACATCTCCCTGACCGCTCCGCCCGCCGACGCGTGGCAGTCGCTGCCGCGCCGCGCCGCGCGGCTGGCGGCATTGGAAGGCGCTTTCGGCGGCCTGTTTGTGCCAGGCCTGCCGCTGGCGGCCGCATGGTGGTTCTTCGATCTACCCGGCGGCGCGTGGGTCGCCGCCCTCGGGCTGCTGGCAGGGGCTGCATGTGGCGCATGGCTCAGCCACCGCCGCCTGGTCCGCACCCGTTGGCGGCTGGACGCACAGGGCCTGGGCCTGCGGCGAGACCTGATGTGGCAGCTGGAAACCCGTATTCCCATTTCGCGCGTACAACACCTGGACCTGCGCAGGGGCCCGCTGGAACGCCGTGCAGGACTTGCCACGCTGATCGTGCATACCGCCGGCACCCGCATGAGCGCAGTGACCGTGAGCGGCCTGGATGAAACCGACGCCGAGCGTCTGCGCGACACCCTTTCGCACCAGCTCGACCAGGACGCTGACGCCCTGTGAGCCTGCCACCGCCTCTGCCTGCAGCACTGCGCGCCGGTGGCGAGGACCACCGCCTGCACCCGTGGTCATGGCTGTTCGTGCTGCTGATGCAGCTGCGCCACTACTTCCTGCCGCTGGTCGCACTGCTGGTATTCGGTCAGCGCGGCGACCACGATCCGATGTGGGCGCAGTTGATCCCACTGTCGGCGATCGCCGCGCTGGTCCTGGTCTCGGTGCTGCAGTACCTCAGCTACCGTTACCGCATCGGCAGCGATGCGATCACCGTGCGCAGCGGTCTGCTTGCGCGCAACCGGCGCGAGATTCCGTTCGCCCGCATCCACAACGTGGAAGTGCGGCAGAATCCGCTGCACCGGCTGTTCGGCGTGGCCGAGCTGCGCCTGGAGTCGGCCGGCGGCGTGCGCCCCGAAGCGGAAATGCGAGTGCTGAAGCTGGACCAGGCGCTGGCGCTGGAACGTCTCGTGCGCCAGCGCGGGCAGGCACCGCAGGCCGCCGACGCTGTCCCCGCGCCTGCGGTCACCGTGGCCGACACCGAACACGTCCTGCTGCGCCTGTCCAGCTGGGACGTGATGCGCATGGGCCTGCTCTCCAATCGGGGCTGGGCACTGGCGGTTGCCGCCTTCGGCGTGCTGTTCCAGACCGTGCCGCGGCCGGTGATGGACGAAGCCATCCAACGTGGTGGCCGCGAGGCTTTCGGTTACGCCAGCCACCTGCACCCCGGCGTAGCAGGCGCTTTCCTGCTGCTGGCCGCCGCACTGCTGCTGGGCTGGCTGGCGCTGCGCGTGCTGTCGGTGGTACTGACCCTGCTGCGCTATCACGGCTTTACCCTCAGCGAGCAGGATCGCCGCCTGACCGTCTCCGCCGGTCTGCTCAGCCGCACCCGCAGCAGTGTCGCGCGTCGCCGCATCCAGGCCTGGACGCTGCGCGAAACCACCCTGCATCGCTGGTTCGGCCTGCGCCAGCTGCGCATCGACAGCGCTGCCGGTGGCCCTGCGCGCGATGAGGACCGCGCCCTGCGCGAGCTGGCACCACTGGCCCAGGCGACGCGCTGCGAGCAGCTGGTGCAGCACCTGTTGCCTCAGCTGCAGTGGCCGCCGACGCAATGGCACTCCATTCCGCAGCGTGGCTGGTGGCGGCTGTGCCTGGGAACGCTGCTGCTGGTACCCCTGTTGGCCGCAGCCGCGTACTGGCGCTGGGGGCCATGGGGCCTGCTGGTGCTGGCGTGGCTGCCGGTGGCGCTGCTGGTCGCTCATCGGCAGATGGCACGCATGGCCTGGCACCTGGACGAGCACTACGTGGCAGTGCGTGGCGGTTGGTGGAAGCGCTGGTGGCGCTGGGCCGAACTGGACAAGGTGCAGGGCCTGCGCCTGCTGCGCTCGCCGCTGGACAAGCTGTTGGGCACCAGCAGCCTGCAGCTGGATACTGCCGGCGCGCATGGCGATGTGGCATTGACCCTGCACCATCTGCCGCAGGCACAGGCGCAGCAGGTGATGGATCAGCTGGCTGCGGCGCTGGCGCGGCGCAAGCTGCGCTGGTAGGTAGTGCCGGGGGGCGGGGGGCCCCCCCCCCCCACCCCCCCCCGCGGGGGCCGGCCCCCCCCCGGCACTACCGCGAGCGGGGGCGCGCATCCACGCACGGCATGGATCTACTCTAGAGCCGAGCCAATGCTCGGGTTACCGCTGCGACGGGCCCCAGTAGCCCAGGTCCCTGCGGATCTGCAGATCACGCATCCAGCTGCCGAACGGCTTGCGCCGCAGCGCACCCATTTCACCGGACAGGAAATCCTCGGTGGCCGCGATTACCCGCTCGCTGGACAGGCCGTCGCGGTACGGATGGATGGCATCGGCATAGCGCACGATCTCCGCCTGCAGCGCCGCGTCCGGGTGCAGCGCACGCGTCAGCATCGCCTGCAGCTGCGCAGGATCATTGAAGTCGATCATGTGTGGCTTGGGCACGCGGTTGCGGAAGGTCACCACCGGCTTGTGCTGCACGATGAACTCCGAAACGATCGACGAGGTATCCGACACCAGCACATCGGCGGCGCGCTGCGCGGCCATCACCTGCTCCGGCTCGATGAAGCGGGCATTGGCGCCGGCCAGCGCGCGGTAGCGTTCGAACAGGTCCTGCGGGCACTTCGGGTGCAGGGTGAGAAGCCAGTAATGGTCACCGGCGGCGATATCGGCGGCGATCTGCGGGTGCAGGTGCGGCGCTGCGCTCAGGCGCTCGGTGAAGGTCGAACCGAACAGGATCACCGGGCGTCCTCCAGCGGCGGCGCGCAGCGCGGCGCTCTCGCCACCATCGTCGCGGAACAGCGGATCCAGCTTCGGCCAACCCGTCTCGGCCACCGCGAAGTGGCCCTGCAGGGCCGCGATCTCACGAAACGGCGCGGTGGTGGCCGGCCCCTGCGTGCAGTACAGGTCGAACATGCCGCGCACCCGGAAGTGGCCGCGCGCGCTGTCCCGCTTCTCCACGTTGAAGCCATGGAACAGCTGCACCTTGGCGCCCGAAAGGAACGTCGGCACCCAGTTGGCCGCGCTGAACACCGCCCGCGGACGCAGGGCCAGGGCCTGCTTCAGGCCCACGTTGGGCACCCCCGGCAGGCTGCTGCCGGCCGCGCCGTCCTCGAACCAAGCCGCTACCTCCTGCCCGGATGCGTGCAAGGCCTGCGCCAACGGGGCGAGAATAGGCAGCGCATAGCGCTCCGTCGCAAACAACAGGTACCCGGCCATCATGTCCTCCACGACCGCTCCCATCGAACGGCCTCGCATCTCGGCGTGCATTATCGCGTTCAACGAGGCCGGGCGCATCGGCGACTGCCTGGCCTCGCTGGCGTTCTGCGATGAGATCGTGGTGGTGGACTCGTACTCCACCGATGCCACCGTCGCCATCGCCGAAGCTGCCGGCGCCCGTGTTCTGCAGCGCCGGTTCGACGGTTTCCGCAGCCAGAAGGCATTCTGCGTCGAGCAGGCCCGCCACGACTGGGTACTGTGCCTGGATGCCGACGAACGGATCAGTCCGGAACTGCGCGCGGCCATCGAACAGGCCCGCGACAGTGGCTTCAGCGGCCATGCCGGCTACCGTTTCGCCCGCCTGTCGGAGTATTTCGGCAGGTTCCTGCGCCATGGCAATGCCTACCCGGACCGGGTGTTGCGCCTGTTCGACCGCCGCCAGGGCGGCTGGCGCGGCAAGCGCGAGATCCACGAGGCTGCCAGCGTCGACGGCAGCGTCGGTACCCTGCGCGGCGACCTGGTCCACTATCCCTACCGCTCATTGCAGCAGCAGCTGGCCAAGACCGAGAAATACGCGCGGATGATGGCCGAGCACGAGTTCGCACGCGGTAAGCGGGCCACGCTGGGCAAGCTGGTGCTGGCGCCGGCCTGGCGGTTCTGGCGCGGCTTCCTGTTCCGTGGCGGCTTCCGCGACGGCTGGCATGGACTGGTCTATGCCTACGTACGCGCCAACTACGTGCGGCAGAAAACCATCATGCTGTGGATGCTGGGCAACGGCCAGGCCGTGGCTGACCCGCCGAACCCCTGATCGCCCGGCCCTGTCCGGGGCGCCGCTGGATCACGCCCCGGTGATTGCCCGGTGGCGCGCGCCCTCGACGATCGACAGGCCGGTCAGCAGGCCGACCAGGGTCACGTAGAAACTGGCTGTCATCTGGTGCGCGAACATCGACTGGGTCAGGCCGCACAGTGCGTAGGTGATCACCAGCATGATACCGGCTGCGGCCGGCCCCCGGAAGGTCGACCGTCCGCTGCGGCGATGCAGGCGCACGAACAACCAGAGCGGGATGCCATACACCGCCAGCAACAGCAGCAGGCCCGGTACGCCCTGGGTCGCTGCCCATTCGGCAACATCGTTGTGCGCATGCCCCAGGTGGCAACGCAACTCTTCCGGGTTCTCACGGCAGACCGGCACGCGCAGCATCGCGCTGTCGAAATGACCGATGCCAACACCCACCACCGGGTGGTCGAGGAAGGTCTCCCAGGCCACCTGCAGGCGTTCCACGCGGGCACCGGCGGAAGAATCACTGTCGCCCAACTCCATCCGCTGCACGTCACTGTGCAGCTCGCTCAGGCGGACCTGGTGGCGCAGTTCCGGTACCGACAGCAGCAGGGTCGCACCGATCGCCAGCATGCCTGCGAGCACCGACAGGCGCGCCGCGCCGGTGCGCCAGCGCAGGCTCAACGTCAGCACCACCAGCAGCGCCAGCAAGGCGGCGAACACACCGCGGCTGCCGGTCAGCACGATGGTGCCGCAGCCGGCCGCCATGCCGAGGATCACCAGCGACCAGCGCCGCGACGGGCGACAGAACACCAGCAGCACCATCAAAACCATCACGATGTCGGCCAGCACGATGGCGTTGGTGAACAACTGTGCGCGCGGGGCGCCACCCAGCACCTGCCACAGTGACATCGCAAAGGCGGCGAGCAGGCCGGTCAATGATCCGTACCAGAGCCACCGCACGTCGGGACGCAGCGCGCAGACCCACAGCGCGATCCACGGGATCACCACGAACCGCGACCGGTTGTCGACGTCACGCAGGCCCTGCTCGAACAACACTACCGACATTAGGCCGAGCGCCAGCACCGCCAGCATCAGCCAGGCCAGCAATTTCACCGGCTGGCCGGCCATCCCGCGCGCGCGCCACAGCAGCTCCGGCGCCAGCAGCGTGCTCAGCAGTAGCAGCAGGCCATACGGCAACAGGTTGATGGGCAAGGTCAGCACCAGTGCCGGCAGGCAGAACAGGCCCAGTTGGGCCAGCCCATGCGCCACCCGCTGACGTCCGCCGGCGGGAACGCCCAGCGGATCGCCGGCCATGAGGTTCAGGTTGTCCGGTGAAGCTGGCACGTCGGGAAGTATCGCTGCAATCGGCTGGAAAGAACGGGAAGGGGCGGTGCAGGCCATCCCGGCCTGCCGTTTTACTGCCTTTGGCCCCGCTTGGACAGACTGGACAAGCAGGAAGGGGGAGACTAGTCATGTTCCTGCAGACGCCGTTCACGTTCCCGCTCCGCTGCGGTGACCACGCAGGGCACCTTCACCGCCGCCGCCGGCACCAGCCACCAGCGCCGCCGGTTGGCTACGCCGGCCAGTTCAGAGCGGCTGCGGTCGACGCACGACAGCATTGCGTACTCGTGGACCAGCAACCAACGGCGTTCGGGCGCAAGCCGCTGCCAGCGCGTGGCCGCAATCAGCTGCTCGTCCCAGTCCGACTCGAAACCGAAGGTCGCTGCGGGGCGGTCGGCCAGCAGCAGATGCTGCTCCTTCCAGGCCACCAGCCCAAGCTCGGCATCCGGGCCCAGCCGTGTACCAACCGTGCGCATCAGGCCGCGGGCGGAACTGGAATCGTTCAGCAGCGGGTAGCCGACCAGGCTGTACAGCACCCAGACCATCGCCAGGGTCGACACCAGCGCCAGATGCCGGCGACGACCGCAGGCCAGCAGGCTCAATGCGCCCCACACGCCCATCGCCAGGATCGTCCAGGCCAGCGCGTCGACGGCGCCGGGCGCCAGTCCGCGGCTGTGGGTCAGGCGCAGCTCGAAGGCCGGGTCGCCCAGCACCGCCATCGCGCCAGCCAGGACCAGGCCCAGTGACAGCAGGCCGGTGAACACTCCCACCACGGCCTGCACATCGCGCCGCTTCAGCAGCCCCGGCAGCAACGGCGCCAGCGCCAGGCAGAACATCGGCAGCGCCGGCAGGATGTAGACATCGCGCTTGCCGTCGGGGATCGAGAAGAACAGCACCACCATCAACCACCAGGACAGCGGCAGCAGATAGCGCGGATCGCGCCGGCGCAGCCGCCGCAACCAAGCCGGAAGCGCCCACGGCAGCAGCAGGAACGCGGGAATCCACATCGACGGCATGATCGCCAGGAAGTACCACCAGGGCTGGTGGTGGTCCCACGAGTGCGTATAGCGACGCGCCGTCTGCTGGAACAGGATGTCGTCCATGTACGCGCGGTATTCGTCCGAACCGGTGGCAAAACCGGCCAGCAGCATCGGCGCCAGCCACAACGACACCGCCAGCAGGAAGGCCAGCGGCGCCAGCCAGAAGCGGGCATCGCGCGCGTGCAGTGCCACCCGTGGCCATTGCAGTACCGCAGCGGTCACCGCCGGCACGATCATCAGCAGCGCCAGCATGCCCACGCCCTTGGTGATCACGCCGATGCCAGCGAAGAACCAGCCCAGCCACCACCAGCGCCAGCCTGGTCCCAGCAACAGGTGGCGCAGCAGGCCGTAGTTGGCCAGGGTGATGAACAGCAGCAGCAGTGGATCGATCTGCGCCTTCTTCGCCTGGAAGGTGAACTGCAGCGCGAACAGCAGCGCCCAGCCGGCGTAAAGCCCCACCCGCCGTGTCCACAGCCGCCGCCCGAGGTCGACCACGCACCACAGCGTACCCAGTGCCGCCAGCAGCGACGGCAGCAGGAAGGCCACGCGCCACTGCCCGACCAGGCCGTACAGCGTAGCCTGCCACCACATCAGCATCGGCGGCTTGTCCGAATACAACTCGGTACCGCGGTGCGGGAACAGCCAGTGGCCGCTGTCGACCATCTGCTTGGCCACCAGCGCAAAGCGCGGCTCGTCCGATGGCCACGGATCACGAAGGCCCAGCCCGGCCCCCAGCAGCAGCAGGGCCATCGCCACGAACAACCACGTCTCGCGCGACGCGCGGGAGTTCAGCATGGGACTCGGAACGTCAGCGGGGGTCAGGCTGTTTTTAGCAGACGCGCGTAAAAGAATCCGTCAGCATCGCTGTCACCCGGCAGTCGCTGGCGCGCGATTCCCTCGCAGTCCAGGCCGAATCGGTCATCCAGCGGCTCTGCCACCGCGTCCGGGTGCCATTTCAGGAACGCCCGCACTTGGTCGATGTTCTCCGCACGCAGGATCGAGCAGGTGGCATACAGCAGCACGCCGCCCGGACGCAGCATCGACCAGCAGGCCTCCAGCAGGCGGGCCTGCACACCGACCAGCGCATCGATATCCTCGGCACGTCGGTGGAACATCACATCCGGCTGCCGCCGGATCACGCCGGTGGCCGAGCACGGGGCATCGAGCAGGATCGCGTCGAACGGCACGCCATCCCACCAGGCACCCGGATCACTGGCATCGGCAGCCAGGGTCTGCGCATGCTCGCCCACGCCAGTGCGAACGTAGGTGTCACGTGCACGGGCCAGGCGGCGCGCGTCGATATCCAGCGCCAGCAGGCGCAGGCCGGGGTCGCGCTCCAGCAGGTGCGCCGACTTGCCACCGGGGGCCGCACAGGCGTCCAGCACGCGGGCACCGGCCGCCGGGGCCAGCGCGTCGGCCGCACACTGCGCCGACAGGTCCTGCACCGAGATGGCGCCTTCGGCGAAGCCGGGCAGCTGATTCACGGCAACCGGCGAGGCCAGGCGCAACGCGTCGGCGCTGAGCGGACTGGCTTGCGCGGTAATGCCAGCTTCGGCCAGCGTCGCCAGTGCCTTATCGCGGCCGCCCTGCTGGCGGTTGGCGCGCAACCACAACGGCGCCGGCTGCAGGCTGGCGGCAAAGATCGCCTCGGCCTGGGCCGGCCAGTCGCGCTCGACGGCATCGGCCAGCCACGCCGGGAAGGCATCGCGCGCAGGCTGTTCCGGGAAACCTTCGCGCTGCGCGCGGCGCAGGATCGCATTGACCAGGCCCGCCTGGCGCTCACGACCCAGGGCACGCGCGGCATCGACCGTGGCCGACAACGCCGCGTGCGCCGGCAACGCCAGCACGTCCAGTTGGGCGAACCCGACCATCAGCAGCGTGCGCAGGTCGGCATCACGCGCCGACAGCGGCTTCTGCATCCACGACTGCAGCGCCGCGTCATAGGTACTGCGGCGGCGCAGGACGGCGAAGCACAGCGCTTCCAGCAGCGCGCGGTCGCGGCTGTCGGCCAGCTTCGGCAGCGCCCAGGCCAGTTCGGCCTTCAGCGACCGGCCACGGGTGAACACCTGTGCCAGCACGCGTGCGGCCAGCATGCGCGTGGCCGCTCCCGGCGCCGCCTTGGCGACGGAGAAATCGTTCTGCTTCGACACCGCTTATGCTCCCACGCGCAGATCGCGGCGGGCGTTGAGGTAGTCGGCCGCAGTAATCGCCTTGCCACCTTCCCGCTGGAGTACACGCAGGCGCAGTGCGCCCTGGCCACAGGCGATGTCGATGCCATCACGGCCGGCGGCCAGCACCGTGCCCGGCGCCTGGCCGTGGTCTGCCTCCAGTGCCACCGCGCCATGGATGCGCACGCGTTCGCCGGCCAGCGTTGCCTCGGCGATCGGCCACGGATTGAACGCGCGCACGGTACGCGCCAGCGCGCCGGCGTCCTGCGCCCAGTCCAGCCTGGCTTCGGCCTTGTCCAGCTTGTGCGCATACGTCACGCCCTGTTCCGGCTGCGGCCGCGCGATCGGCTTGATGCCCGCGCGCAGCAGGCCCAGGCCATCGGACAACACCTGGGCACCAAGCTCGGCCAGCTTGTCATGCAGCTGGCCGCCGGTATCGGTGGCCGCGATCGGCAGTTCCTGGTGCAGCAGCACCGGGCCGGTGTCCAGGCCGGCCTCCATCTGCATGAGGCAGACGCCGGTCTTCGCATCGCCGGCCTGGATCGCACGCTGGATCGGCGCGGCACCGCGCCAGCGCGGCAGCAGCGAGGCATGCACGTTCCAGCAGCCATGGGTCGGAATGGCCAGCACCGCCTTGGGCAGGATCAGGCCATAGGCCACTACCACCATCAGATCCGGCTGCAGGTCGCGCAGCTGCTGCTGGGCGGCCGCGTCCTTCAGCGACTCCGGCTGGTAGACCGGAATGCCACGGGCCACGGCTTCCAGCTTGACCGGCGACGGCGCCAGGCCACGGCCACGGCCGGCCGGACGATCAGGCTGGGTGTAGACGGCCACGACCTCATGATGGCGCGCAGCCGCGCGCAGCGATGACACCGCGAATTCCGGCGTACCGGCAAAGACAATCCTCATGGCTACCCCACTTGCAGGATGGATTCGTGCAGGAAAGAAAACGGCGCCGTCGGCCGGCGCCGTACAGCCCGCGCTTGCCGCGCAGGCGCGGGCCACCCGAAGGGTGGCCCGGATTGGCGATCACGCCACGTGCTTGCGCTGCTTGGCCAGCTTCTTGCGCACCATCTCGCGCTTGAGCGGCGACAGATAGTCGATGAACAGCTTGCCGTCCAGGTGATCCATCTCATGCTGGATGCAGGTGGCCAGCACTTCGCCGGCTTCCATCTGCTGTTCCTGGCCGTTGCGGTCCAGGTATTTCACGGTGATGGTATCGGCACGGGTGACGTCAGCGAAGATGCCCGGAACCGACAGGCAGCCTTCCTGGTACACCCGGCCCCCGTCCTTGGCGACGATCTCCGGGTTGATGAACACCTGCGGTTCATTCTTTTCTTCGCTGACGTCGATGACCATGAAGCGCTTGTGCACGTCCACCTGGGTGGCAGCCAGGCCGATGCCCGGCGAGTCGTACATGGTCTGGAACATGTTGTCGATCAGTTCCTGGAAGGCCGGCGTGGTGACTTCAGCAGCGTCGATCAACGCGGCCTTGGTACGCAGGCGCGGATCGGGGAACTCGAGAATGGGGAGAAGGGCCATGGCTGTTTCCGGGTAATGGGCCGGCACGCCGGCATACGTCGCAGATTCTAGCTCCAACGCTTGCCTTGCGCCCCGGTTTCTGGACTATAGTGCGCGGACCTGTTGGGGAATCAGGGCTTCACACCTATGTTGCTTCGTTTTCGTACGGTCGTCGCCGCGGCGATGCTGACCGTGGCTGCCTATGCTACCGCCGTGGAAGTGAATGGCGGGCACCCGGACACCTATGTGGTCCGAAAAGGGGATACGTTGTGGGATATCGCCGCACGTTTCCTGCAGAAGCCCTGGCTGTGGCCGGAGATCTGGCAGGCCAATCCACAGATCGCCAATCCGCACCTGATCTATCCCGGTGACGTGCTCAGCCTGGCCTACCTGGACCGGGTGACCGTCGCTGCCAAGCCCGGCCCGCGCCAGGAAGCCCCGATCGATGCCATTCCGCTGGCCCAGGTCGAGCCGTTCCTGAAGCAGCTGAGCGTGGTCGACAGCATCGACCAGCTGCCCTACGTGGCCGGCCTGGAAGAAGAGCGCCTGCGCGTCACCAGCGGCAGCGCGGTGTACGTGCGCCTGGCCGACGCCCAGCTGGGCCAGCGCTGGGCCGTGGTCCGCCCGACCGTGCGCTACGCCCAGCCCAAGCCCACCGAGGACCTGACCGCCAACGGCGACGTCACCCCGGGCAGCGGCAACCTGTGGCGGGCCTACAACGCCCCCAACCACCGCCGCGGCGTGCTTGGCTATGAGCTGGCCCAGGTCGCCACCGGCACCATCACCCACGTCGCCGGCGGCAAGGTCGAGGCGTCCACCCTGGTGCTGGACAAGAACGAGGGCGGCCGCGAGGTACGTGCGGGCGACCGCCTGGTCCCGGTCGAGGCCAGGCCCTACGACCTGCAGTTCATCCCCCATGTCCCGGCCGCCGGTGTCGAGGGCGTCGACGTGCGCGTGCTGGCCGTTGCCGACATGTTCACCGCTGGTGGGCCGCGCGACGTGATCGCGATCTCCGCAGGCCGCGCGCAGGGCGTGGACAACGGCACCGTGTTCTCGCTGTGGCGCCCGGGCCGCCACGTGGCACACCGCATGAAGTACCCGAACTCCTCGCGCATGGATGATTCGCTCAGCACCGGCGCCGGCCGCGTCTCGCTGCCGGACGAATACGCCGCACACGCCATGGTGTTCCGTACCTTCGACAACGTCAGCTACGCACTGGTGATGCAGGGCGTGAAGCCGGTGCGCGTGGGATACAACGCACTGCACCCGGATGCGCGGTAGAGTCGACTGTTAGTCGACTGCTCTTCACCGCCCCCGAAAGCGCCCGCGCTGCGCGCGGTAGTCGACTGACAGTCGACTCTACAGGGGCGGTCTCCGGCAAAGTCTGACAGCCACATGCGAAGGCGCCCTAGGGCGCCTTTGTTGCATGCGCTCGATAGTGGGGGGATGACCAACCAAGCTGACGAGGCGCTGCTGCGCCTGTTGATGGCAGGCGGCGCGCTGGCACCACGGCGGGCCCTGCTGCAGGCCGCAGGCAGGGCGGAAATCGCGATCGCGCAGGGTGCCGCGAACTGGCGCGCGCACGGTTGCACGCCAGAGCAGTGCGCCGCACTGGACCGCCCCGACGCCCGGGCCTTGGCCGTGGCACGGCGCTGGCTGGAAGACGACAACCAGCACCTGCTGGCCTTCACCGATCCGACCTTCCCCCCGCCCCTGCTGGATGTCCCCAATCCCCCCCTTGCGCTGTTCATCGCCGGCGACCCCAGCCGGGCCTGGCGCCCATCGGTTGCGCTGGTCGGCAGCCGCTCGCCAACGCCGGGCGGACGCGCGCTGGCAGCCCGGTTTGCCGGCTGCTTCGTCGACGCCGGGCTGGCGGTGACCAGTGGCCTGGCGGCGGGCATCGATGCCGCCGCCCACCAGGCCACGCTGGACGCGGGGGGCTGCACCGTGGCGGTGATCGGCACCGGACCGGACCGCGCCTATCCGGACAGCCACGCCCGGCTGCAGGCGCGCATCGCCGCCGAAGGCGTGGTGCTCAGCGAGTACCTGCCCGGCACGCCCGCACGCCCCGGCCACTTTCCTGCCCGCAACCGGCTGGTAGCCGGGCTGGCCCTGGCCACGGTGGTGGTCGAGGCCGCCCAACGCTCGGGTGCCCTGATCACCGCACGCCTGGCCGCCGAGGCCGGCCGCGAGGTCTGCGCCCTGCCCGGCTCGGTGCTCAATCCGCGCGCTGCGGGCTGCCACAGGCTGATCCGCGAGGGTGCCGCACTGGTCGAGCGCCCGGAGGAGGTCCTCGAACTGCTGGCCCCCGCCCTCCGCCAGCAGCTGCCGGGCTTGCAATCACGGCTGGCCACCCCCACTGAACAGGCACCGCCTGCACGCCTGCCGGCGCACTGGGCCGACGACCCTGACTACCAGTGCTTGTGGCGGGCGCTGGAGCACAACCCAAGCAGTATGGATTCACTGATCACACGCTGTGGATTGACGGCGCCCCAGGTGTCCTCCATGCTGCTGGCCATGGAACTGGCGGGAATCGTGGTGTGCGTACACGGCCGCTACTGTCGAACTCCCTAGTTTCTTCACCTCCACAGCGTCGCGCGACGCAGGCCGAGGGGCAATGAAAGAGAGCATCCTGGATGTACTGCTGTACCTGTTTGAACACTATTTCAGCGAAGATGCGGACCTGATCCGTGACCGCGATTCGCTCCAGAACGGCCTGATCCAGGCCGGTTTCAGCCCAACCGAGATCAACAAGGCGTTCGACTGGCTCGATGCCCTGGCCGCGCAGCGGCCGAGCGTGGCCCAGGCTCGGGTCGATGGCCCCGTGCGCGTGTACCACGGCCCCGAGCTGGACAAGCTGGACGTGGAATGCCGCGGGTTCCTGCTGTACCTGGAACAGCACGGCATCCTCGATGCCGACCAGCGCGAGCTGGTGCTGGACCGGGCAATGGCCCTGGACCAGGACGAACTGGACCTGGACGACCTGAAGTGGGTCGTGCTGATGGTGCTGTTCAACCAGCCCGGCTCCGAGGCGGCGTATGCCTGGATGGAGACGCAGATGTTCATGGACGAGCCAGAACCCCTGCACTGACCGTACACTTGGGGGCATAGCGCATTCAGGAGCGTCCCCGTGAGCGAGTGGTTCCATGCAGAAGGCAACCGGCAGCAAGGCCCGCTGCCGGCGGAACAGTTGGTCGAGTTGTTCCGCAACAACCAGATCTCCCTGGACACCCTGGTCTGGCGCGACGGCCTGCCGCAATGGCAGCCGTTGCGCACCGTGGTCGACGAGCTCGGCCTGATCGTGCCGGCGCTGGACGCCGCTGCACCGCCCGTGGAACCCGAACCGGAGCCGGCAGCACCGCCTCCGCCGCAGCCACCGATGCTGCCACCGTCCACGCCCTACGCCACCAGCGCAGCGGCCAGCGCCCTGCCGACGCCGAAGAAGAAGCTGTCCGGCTGCGCCCTGACCGCCATCATCGGCGGCGGCCTGCTGCTGGTGCTGGTACCGATCGTGGCCATCCTGGCCGCCATCGCGCTGCCCGCCTACAACGACTACACCCTTCGCGCCAAGGTCGCCGGCGCAGTGACCGCACTGCAGCCGCTGAAGGACCAGGTGCAGCATTTCGCCGATGACGAAGGCCGCTGCCCGGGTGGCAACGACGCCGGCTTCCCGGCCCCGGGTGATTTCGCCCATGCAGGGCTGTCAGCGGTGAACATCGGTCGCTTCAACAACGGCCACTGCGGCATCGAAGCCACCCTGGCGCTGCCCGGCAAGAGCCTCGATGGCGATCTGCTGTGGCTGGAATACGATCGCGACAGCGGCCGCTGGGAATGCAGCGGCGAGAGCAACGACAAGTACCTGCCGCCGTCGTGCCGCGGCTGAACCGCGCGCACGCCAGCACCTCCAAGGATGATTCAACAGGGAACATGCAATGACTGAGTGGTACTACGCCGAAGGACAGCAACGCCAGGGCCCGCTGCCGGTCCAGGAGATCCGCCAGCGCTTCCAGCGCGGCCAGCTCAACCTGGACACCCTGGTCTGGCGGGAGGGCATGGCCCAGTGGGCTGCGCTGCGGCAGATGGTCGACGAGCTCGGCCTGCAGACGCTGGCCGATGCCAGCGCTGCCAGCAGCAGCGGCGGGTTCGACCTGCGCAGCGACTACGCCGCCATTGACAGCGGCACCGCACCGCTGCCCGGCACCGGCGCGCTCAGCAGCTCGCCTTACAGCGCTCCAGCGGCCACCAGCAGCGGTGGCCACGCGCAGCCGGTGGTTGGCGGTGAAGTGGTCTACGCAGGCTTCTGGAAGCGTGTGGCGGCCTACATGATCGATTACTTCGTGCTGGTCGTCCCCGGCAGCATCATCGGTGCCATTCTTGGTGCGATACTCGGCGCCAGCATGGGCGCGGTGGGCAGCGGCGAATCGGCCATCGAGATCGTTGCTCAGCTGGCCAGTGCCCTGATCAACCTCGGCATCGGCATGGCCTACTACACCTGGTTCCATGCCTCGCAGGGCGGCGCCACGCTGGGCAAGATGGCAGTCGGTATCAAGGTGGTGCGCGGCAACGGCGAACGCCTGACCAAGGCCCGCGCATTTGGTCGCTACTGGGCCATGCTGCTGAGCAGCTTCACGCTCGGCATCGGTTTCCTGATGGCCGCCTTCACCGAACGCAAGCAGGGCCTGCACGACATGGTCTGCGACACCCTCGTGGTCGACCGCTGGGCCTACACCGACCAGCCGCAGCTGCAGCGCCGGGAGCTGGGCACGGTAACCGTACTGGTGCTCGTGCTGACCGGCCTGCTGTCTCTGGTCGGCCTGGCCCTGCTGGTGTTCGCGGTAGGCTTCATCGCCAAGATGGCCTCGTGAACGGCCATCCTCACGCCTGGCTGCTTGACACGGGCCGGCCGGGCGTGATTCCTCTAATAAGGTGAAACCTGAACGCCCGGCACATTACCGGGCGTTCAGTTTATGGATTTGCCCGTGGCCGCTTCACTAATGCGGCCGTTTGCTCCACCCTAGCGGCCCCTTCTCCCGGTCCGCCCACAGACCTCTCCCGACATGCCCAAGCACCTGCTCATCGTCGAATCGCCAGCCAAGGCCAAGACGATCAACAAATACCTCGGCAAGGACTACACCGTCCTGGCCTCGTATGGGCATGTGCGTGACCTGATCCCGAAGGAAGGCGCAGTCGACCCGGACAACGGGTTCGCCATGCACTACGACGTGATCGACAAGAACGAAAAGCATGTCGATGCGATCGCCAAGGCCGCCAAGGGTGCCGACGACATCCTGCTGGCAACCGACCCGGATCGCGAAGGTGAAGCGATCAGCTGGCACATCGCCGAGATCCTGAAGGAACGCGGGCTGGTCAAGGACAAGCCGATGCAGCGCGTGGTGTTCACCGAGATCACCCCGCGCGCCATCAAGGAAGCGATCAGCCAGCCGCGCGCGATCGCCAGCGACCTGGTCGATGCCCAGCAGGCGCGCCGCGCGCTGGACTACCTGGTCGGCTTCAACCTGTCGCCGGTGCTGTGGCGCAAGGTCCAGCGCGGCCTGTCCGCAGGCCGCGTGCAGAGCCCGGCGCTGCGCATGATCGTCGAGCGCGAGGAAGAGATCGAAGCCTTCGTCGCCCGCGAATACTGGTCGATCGCGGCCGAATGCGCGCACCCGTCGCAGCACTTCAACGCCAAGCTGGTCAAGCTGGACGGGCAGAAGTTCGAGCAGTTCACCATCACCGACGGTGACACCGCCGAAGCCGCCCGCCTGCGTATCCAGCAGGCCGCGCAGGGCTCGTTGCATGTCACCGACGTGGCCAGCAAGGAGCGCAAGCGCCGTCCCGCGCCACCGTTCACCACCTCGACCCTGCAGCAGGAAGCCTCGCGCAAGCTCGGCTTCACCACCCGCAAGACCATGCAGGTTGCGCAGAAGCTGTATGAGGGCGTGGCCATCGGCGACGAAGGCACCGTCGGCCTGATTTCGTACATGCGTACCGACTCGGTGAACCTGTCGCAGGACGCGCTGGCGGAAATCCGCGACGTGATCGCCCGCGACTACGGCATCGCCTCGCTGCCGGACCAGCCCAACACCTACCAGACCAAGTCGAAGAACGCCCAGGAAGCGCACGAAGCGGTGCGCCCGACCTCGGCCCTGCGCACCCCGGCCCAGGTCGCACGCTTCCTCACCGACGACGAGCGCCGCCTGTACGAACTGATCTGGAAGCGCGCCGTCGCCTGCCAGATGATCCCGGCCACGCTCAATACCGTCAGCGTCGACCTGTCGGCCGGCAGCGAGCACGTGTTCCGTGCCAGCGGCACCACGGTGGTGGTGCCCGGCTTCCTGGCCGTGTACGAGGAAGGCAAGGACAGCAAGAGCGCCGAGGACGAGGACGAAGGCCGCAAGCTGCCGGCGATGAAGCCGGGCGACCGCGTGCCGCTGGAACGCATCCAGGCCGAACAGCATTTCACCCAGCCGCCGCCGCGCTACACCGAAGCGGCGCTGGTGAAGGCGCTGGAAGAGTACGGCATCGGTCGTCCCTCGACCTACGCCTCGATCATCCAGACCCTGCTGTTCCGCAAGTACGTGGAAATGGAAGGCCGCAGCTTCCGCCCGTCCGACGTCGGCCGCGCGGTGTCCAAGTTCCTGTCCAGCCACTTCACCCAGTACGTGGACTACGACTTCACGGCCAAGCTCGAAGACGAGCTTGATGCCGTTTCGCGTGGCGAAGAAGAGTGGATTCCGCTGATGGCTCGCTTCTGGGAGCCGTTCAAGGAACTGGTGGAAGACAAGAAGGAATCGGTCGACCGCGCCGAGGCCAGTGGCGCGCGCGAGCTTGGCACCGATCCGAAGACAGGCAAGCCGGTCAGCGTGCGTCTGGGCCGCTTCGGGCCGTATGCCGCCATCGGCAGCACCGCCGAGGACGCCGAGGAGAAGCCGAAGTTCGCCTCGCTGCGCCCTGGCCAGTCGATGCACACCATCTCCCTGGAAGACGCGCTGGAGCTGTTCCTGATGCCGCGCGCGCTGGGTGAGGACAAGGGCGAGCCGGTCAGCGTCGGGATTGGCCGCTTCGGGCCGTTCGCCAAGCGTGGCAGCACCTACGCCTCGCTGAAGAAGGAAGACGACCCGTACACCATCGACCTGGCCCGTGCCGTGTTCCTGATCGAAGAGAAGGAAGAGATCGCGCGCAACCGGATCATCAAGGAATTCGAGGGCAGCGACATCCAGGTGCTGAACGGCCGCTTCGGCCCGTATATCAGCGACGGCAAGATGAACGGCAAGATCCCCAAGGACCGCGAGCCGGCATCGCTGACCCTGGCCGAAGTGCAGCAGCTGATGGAAGAAACCGGCAAGCCGGTGCGCAAGGGCTTCGGCGCCAAGAAGGCGGCAGCGAAAAAGGCACCGGCCAAGAAGGCGGCAGTGAAGAAGGAAGCGGCGCCGAAGAAGGCTGCTGCCAAGAAGGCGCCGGCAAAGAAGGCGGTGAAGAAGGCCGCCGCAAAGAAGGCCCCGGCGAAGAAAGCCGTCAAGAAGGCCGCTGCGAAGAAGTAGATCCACGCCATGCGTGGATGAGGGGCAAGGTGTGCGGACCAACGGTCCGCACCTACCGTCCGCGCCGACCACCCCTTCTGCACGCAGCAGGGGGATAATGGAGGCCCACGCCGGGCCGGTCGCCGCCATGAAAGAACTCACCCTGGACTCTGCTGTCGCCACGCTCCGCGCCGGCGGCGTGATCGCCTACCCGACCGAAGCGGTCTGGGGCCTGGGCTGTGATCCCTCGCAGGAAGCGGCAGTGCACATGGTGCTGCGGCTGAAGCAGCGACCGATCGAGAAAGGCATGATCCTGGTCGCGGCCGAGCTGGCGCAGCTGGAAGGCTGGGTGCGCCTGCAGGCGCTGCCCGACGCCCGCCAGCGCGCGGTACTGGCCAGCTGGCCCGGCGCCAACACCTGGATCCTGCCCGCTGGCCCGCGCGCGCAGCCCTGGGTCACCGGCGAACACAGCGGCATTGCGGTGCGCATCAGCGCGCACCCGCTGGTGGCCGAACTCTGCCGCGCCTGGGGCGGCCCGCTGGTCTCCACCAGCGCCAATCTGGCCGGCGAACCACCGGCGCGCAGCCGCGAAGAGCTGGATCCGCGCCTGCTGCGCCTGCTCGACGGCATCCTTGACGGACAGACCGGTGGCCTGGCCCAACCCACCCCCATACGCGACGCGCTCAGCGGCAACGTGCTGCGCTCCTGAGCCGCCGATTGCACTGCCGCGGACAATCACGCACGCTGCCGCCATGAGCCTGCTGCGCGCCACCTTCAGCCTGTGCCTGCTGCTGCCGTGGACGGCGTCCGCAGCCGAAGACGTGCGGGTGTACCGCTGCGTTTCCAGCAACGGGGCCGTGGCCCTGCAGGACACGCCCTGCAACAGCGGCCGCCAGCAGGTTCGCGACCTGCAGCGCCCGCGCGATCCCGCTCCACGGGTGGTGCGCAGTGATGCCCCGCCTGCGCCGCCCGGCGAAACCCCGGTCATCCGCGAGCGCGAAGTCCGCCACGTCTACATCCAGCCGCCGCAGCCGATGTACGAATGCGTGAGCGATGATGGCCGACGCTATACCAGCGACAACAACGAAGGCAATCCGCGCTGGGTGCCGTTGTGGACCAGTGTCTGGCTGCCACACGCCCATCACGGCCCGGCCTACCCCGGACCGCGCCCGGCCACCGGCACGCCGATCGGCGAAGGCGCGGGTTATCGTCCCCCCTCGATCGGCATGGGCGTGCAGGTTCCGGCCGGCAGCGTGCTGGTCCGCGACAGCTGCCATGCGTTGCCGCCGCAGGAAGTCTGTGCGCGACTGCGTGATCGCCGCTGGGAACTGGATCGCCGGTACAACAGTGCGCTGCAGAGTGAACGCACCGCCATCAGCAACGAACAGCGCGGCATCGATGCGCGCCTGTCGCGCGATTGCGAACGCTGACCGCAGCAAGCCGCCGCAGCCTGTACGCTGTACGCATGAACCGAGTGATCTGGCTGCTCCTGGTGCTGCTGCCTGGAAGCGCATTGGCCGAAGAGGGCGTGATCTACCGCTGTACCTCCAGCAGCAGTGACATCCCTACCCTGCAGCGCACGCCGTGTCCCACTGGCAGCAGGCAGCAGGTGCTGCGCATACCCGGCAAGGGCAACGCGCAGCCGGCCGCCGCTGCCCCTGTGGTCGCTGAACCTGCCCCCACCCCGGTGGAAACACCCGCGCCGCTGCCGGCCAACCCGGGTGTTGCGCCTGCGGCCCCAGCGAAGGCACGACGCGCGGACGAAGGACGCACGATCATGGAAGCAGGCATGGTCGAACACGAAGGAGACGACCAGATCCTTGACAGCGCGACGCTGCGTCGCGATGCCGAGGCCCGTGCTGCTGGAAGTGACGGTTCACCGAAGCCGCCGCTTCCTCCTATCTTCCAGTGCACCGACAGCCAGGGCGGCGGCTACCTGTACGAGTACGAGGCTGCGCCAGGTCGCTGCGAGCTGATGACAGTACAGGGCCTTGGCGGAGTGACGCCGGTGAATGCCGCCAGCTGTGAAGTGGTGCGCGATCAGTGCGAAGCGCTTCCCGAAGCGCAGCGCTGCGGTGCCTGGCAGCAGCGCTTCCGCGATGCCCGCGGCCGGGAGCGCTTCGCCGCGCCCGAGAACCGCGACAGCGCGCGCAAGGAGCGCGAGCGGTTGCAGGGTGTGCTGGAGGCCAGCAACTGCCCGGTGCCGGGGTGACCGCCATCCGGTAGTGCCCGCCGCTGGCCGGCAACTGCAATCAACTGAATATCCTGTGGTTGCCGGTCAGCGGCCGGCACTACCCTTCCGAAGATCAGAACCCGTAGCGCAGGAAGCCGCCGTCCACCGCGATGCACTCGCCGGTAACGTAGCTGGCTGCCGGCAGGCACAGGAAGCCCACGGCCGCAGCCACTTCCTCCGGCTCGCCGATACGACGCATCGGCGTGCGATCGATCACTTCCTCGTAGTAGTCCGGGTCCGACAACGGGCCGGACGTGCGCCGGGTACGGATGTACCACGGTGCCACTGCGTTGACGCGGATGCCATCTTCGGCCCACTCGACGGCCAGGTTGCGGGTCATCTGGTGCATCGCCGCCTTGGTCATGCCGTAGACCACGCCACTGCGCACATGGGTCAGGCCGGACACGCTGCCGACGTTGACGATGGACGACGACGCGTGGCGTGCCAGCAGCGGATGTGCGTAGCGCGACAGCTCGAACGCCGAGAACAGGTTGGTCTCGAAGATCTTGCGCCACTCGTCTTCGGAGTACTCGGTGGCCGCCTTGGTGACGTTGCCGCCGGCGTTGTTGACCAGGATATGCAGGCCATCGCTGTGGTCCTCCACCCAGTCCAGGATCTGGCGGCGGTCCTCGTCGTCGGAAACATCGGCGGCCAGCGCATGCACCTGCATCTGCGGATACACATCCAGCAACTCGTCGCGCGCGGTCTCCAGCATGTCGATATCGCGGCCGACGATCATCAGGTCGGCACCGAACCCGGCCAGTTCATGCGCGATGGCCAGGCCGATGCCGGCACTGGCGCCGGTGATCAGGGCAGTCTGGCCGTCCAGCCGCCACCGTTGCTGGGTCATGAGTCCTCCGGGCCGCGCCCGCTGTGTTTCGATGCAACAAGGATACGCGCTCACGGCCGCCCCCTGCCGAGGATGCGCCACTGCCCGCACGCCCATCACGGAGTGCCGCCATGCGCATCCTGGTCCTGTCCACGTCCCTGCTGACCACCGTGCTGCTGTCCGCCTGCCAGCGCCCGCCAACGCCGAACCCGGAGAAGCCACCGGTGCCCAAGGCGATGGCGCGCGCGATGCAGGAGCCGCTGGACCGCGCCAAGGGCGCGCAGAAATCCGTCGATGACGCCGCTGCGGGCGAGCGCAAGGCCGAGGCCGACGCGACGCAGTGACCTGTGGGGTCAGAACCCTTTGCGGGCAAAGGGATCCGACCCCACCAACGAGAACGCCCGGCCGAAGCCGGGCGTTTACAGTAGATCCACGCCATGCGTGGATGTGCTCCGGTCAGAACCCGCAGAAGCAGTACGCCAGCGCCTTCACCGGTGCGCCATTGCCCTTGTCGCGGGCCGCGTTCTCGACAAAGCGCAGCTGCGTATCCACTTCCGGCATCGTGCGCGCCAGCAGCATCCGCGCCATGCCCGAATCGGACAGCATCCAGGCACCAGCGCGGCTGCCGGCGAAACCGCTGACGAACTGCGCGAACGGCGTGGCCGCCTTCTCGATGTAGCGCACGCGATAAGCGTCGGCCTTGCCCAGCTTGGCACGGCTGGCGGCGTCGGCCACGGCATCCTTCAGCCCACCGAAGGCATCGACCAAGCCACGTTCCTTGGCCTGCGCACCGCTCCACACGCGGCCACGGGCCACTTCGTCGACGGCCTCGACAGGCTTCTTGCGGGCGTCGGCGACGCGACCGGTGAAGTCGGCGTAGCCCTTGTTGATTACCGACTGGATGACCTGGCCCACGGCCGGATCCATCGGCCGGGTGACATCGAACGCACCGGCGAAGCGGGTGGTGCCGACGCCATCGGTGTGCACGCCGATCTTGTCAAGCGCGCGGCTGAAGTTCGGCACCATGCCGAAGATGCCGATCGAACCGGTGATCGTCGACGGATCGGCGTAGATGCGATCGGCGTTCATGCTGATCCAGTAGCCACCGGAGGCGGCCAGGTCGCCCATCGATACCACCACCGGCTTGCCGGCGGCCTGCAGGGCGACCACTTCACGGCGGATCTGCTCGGAAGCGAACACTTCTCCGCCCGGCGAATCCACGCGCAGCACGACCGCCTTGACATCGTCGTCGTCGCGCGCGGCACGCAGCAGCGCCGACGTCGATTCGCCACCGATGCGGCCGGCCGGCAGGTCACCGCCGCTGATCTCGCCGGACGCCACCACCACTGCCACCTGCGGACGGTTGTCGACCGGGTTGCGGCGCGCATCAAGCTGGCCCAGGTAGGTGCCGAAGTCGACGTTGCGGAAGCCACCGTCGGCATCTTCGTCGGCCACGCCGCGCTCGATCATCAGGTCCTCGAACTCCTCGCGGGTCTTCAGCGCGGTCACCAGTTTCTGCTGCAGGGCGAACTTGGCCAGATCACCACCAGCAGCAGCGATGCCTTCCGGCAGCGTATCGATGCCGGCAGCCAGCTGTGCCGGATCCAGGCGACGGGCCTTGGCGATGTCGCCCAGGTAGCGCTGCCATACGTCGTTCATCCAGAACAGGTCGGCTTCCTTGGAGGCCGGCGACGCCGCGTCGAGCACGTACGGCTCGGCTGCGGACTTGTACTCACCCACCTTGAACAGGTGCACGTCCACGCCCAGCTTGTCCTGCAGGCCGGTGCGGAAGTACTGGCGGTAGCGGCCCAGGCCCTCAAGCACCACTGAACCCATCGGGTCCAGGTAGACCTCGTCGGCCTGTGCGGCCAGCAGGTACTGCGACTGGCCCATGCTCTCGCTGTAGGCCACCAGCTGCTTGCCGGAGGCACGCAGGTCCTGCAGTGCCGCAGCCACTTCACGCAGCGAGGCGAAGCCCGAGGGCTGCAGCTTGTCCAGCTCCAGCACCACGCGCTCGATCTTCTTGTCTTCCTTGGCCGACTCGATCACCCGCAGCAGGTCGCGCAGCTGGATCTCTTCGGCACCGTTGTCGCCCACCGCCTTGGCCAGTGCGCGGCTGACCGGATCGGCGCTGAACTGCTCGACCAGCCGGCCTTCCGGCGCGATCACCAGGGTGGTGCGGTCCTGCAGCGACTTGCTGGCACCGGCGCCCATGCCTGCGGCGATGACGAACATCACCAGCAGCAGGAACAGCAGGCCGAAGAACACCAGGTTGAGGATCAACCGGCGGGTGAAGTTCATGACGTCCCACAGCCCGATGAAGAAACTGGCGACGGGGTTGCGACGCGCCGGGGGCAGCGGGGGCACGGGGTGATTCATGGAACGCTCCGGATGGCTTCTTGCCGTGGTGCCAGCATAGCCGGTGCCGCGTGATGCGGCATCGGACACAAGTCAGGGGATCGCCCGCCACGGGTGGCCGGGGCGGGGCGGAAGTTCAGGACAGCATCGACTGGCCGATGCGCAGGCTGCTGCGCCGCAGGCGCCAGCCCATCAGGATGGCAGCGGCGGTGAGGCCCACGATCAGGCCGATCCACATACCCTGCGGGCCCATGCCCAGCCCCAGGCCGAGCCCGGCGCCCAGCGGCATGCCCAGGCCCCAGTACGCGAACATGGCGATGAACATCGGCACACGGGTGTCCTTCAGGCCGCGCAGCGCGCCGGCCGACAGCACCTGGATGCCATCCGGGAACTGGAAGGTGGCCGCGTACAGCAGCAGCGTCGAGGCCAGGCCGGCCACCGCCAGGTCGTTGGTGTAGACACCGACGATGGCATCGTGGCCGAACAGCAGTACCGCCGCCGACAATGTCTGCGTACCCATGATGATCGCGTAGCCGGCCCAGGCCGCGCGCCGCACGCCGAAGCCATCGCCGCGGCCGACCGCATGGCCGACACGCACGGTAGTGGCCTCGGCCACGCCCATCGGAATCATGAAGCACAGCTGGGCGACGTTGATCGCGATCTGGTGCGCAGCCGCTTCATTGGCACCGAGGCGGCCGATCAGCAGCGCGGTGACGATGAACAGGCCGCCTTCCATCAGCACGGTGATGCCGATCGGCAGGCCGGTGCGCAGCAGGTCCCAGATCGCCTTCCAGCGCGGCCCTTCGAAGTGCGAGAACAGCTGCAGATGGGCAAAGCGCCTGGTCCGCCACAGATACAGGGCGAATGCGGTTGCCTGCAGCCACATCATCACCGCCGAGGCGATCCCCAGGCCTTCGGCGCCCAGTTCCGGGAAACCGAGCTTGCCATTGGCCAGCACATAGCCCAGCGGCGCCAGCACCAGCAGGCCACCGAAGCCAAGCAGCATGGTGGGCAGTGTCCAGTGCATGCCTTCGCTGAGGTAGCGCATGCAGAAGTACAGGGTCAGCGCCGGGCCGCCCCAGCGCACCGCATGCAGGAACGCAGTCGCCCCCGGCACGATGTCCGGTGCGATGCCGAAGGCCGGCAGCAGCGGCGGCACCACCGTAAGGAAGGTGAACATGATCAGGCCCAGGCCCAACGCCAGCCACAGCGCCTGTCGGAACAGCGGGCCGATCTCGCGCTCGCGGCCAGCGCCGTGCAGCTGCGACACCGAGGCGGTGAGCGAGATCAGGGTGCCGATCGGGATCAGCATCGGCAGCCACAGCAGGGCGGTACCGATGGTCACCGCAGCCAGCGTCGCGGTGGCGTGGTGGCCGGCAATCACGTTGTCGACGAAGGAGATCAGACCGGTGGACACATGGCCCAGCACAAGCGGCAGGGCGAGCAGACCGGTAGCGCCGACTTCCTTGCTGAAGCGCGGCGTGGAGGTTGCAGTAGACATAAGGTGCTTGACGCGAACTACGGTTGCGCGCGAAGGGCACAGGCACCGGGTTGCGGCCGGTCATCTTACGCGCCCGGCGCGCGCATTCCCATGACATGGGGTGAATGCTGGGTTCCGGCTGCCCCAAGCAAAAAGGGGACGGAGGGGATTAAGTCGTATCTGGCCAGTCAGTGCCGAATGCGACTTAATCCCCTCCGTCCCCTTTTTTACTGGCCCGCTTGGCGCTTGAGCCAGCTGTCGCGTTCGGCGGCCGGCACCGCAAGGAAGGCGCTGCGCACGGCGTCGCGCTCCTGCGGCGGCGTACGCTGCGCGACCAGGGCCAGCTGGGCCAGCTGCGCCGGGCTGAGCTGACGCAGCACGGCCAGCGCGGTCTCGCGCTGCTCCGGAGGCACGAAGCCGAACAAGCCATGCAGCTTTGGGAATTCCAGGCCCAGTTGCGGGCCCAGCCGCCACCCGTCGCGGAACGCCTGGTCCTGATCGCCGAACTGCTGTCGCAGGCGCTGCTGCTGGTCCGCGGGCAGCGCATTGAATCGCGCAGCGGCCTGGCGGATGCGCTCGCGCTCTCCTTCCGGCAACGCGCGCCAGGCGGCGTAGTCGGCACGGCGCTGGCGCTGCTGCTGCGGATCGAGCTGGGCAAAGCCAGCCGGTGCCGCGGTCGAAGCCGGCGGCACGGCCGGGGTGGCCGGCGATGGCGGCGGCAATGGCACGTTCAACGATTGCGGCGCCGCAGACAGGGACAGCGGCAAGGCCAGCAACAGGCTGGCGAACACGGACTTATTCATCGGCGGCGGCGGTTTCCAGCGTGGCACTGGCCGGCTCCGGTCGGCTCGGCTTGGCTTGCGATTCGTCCACCGGCAGCGGACCGCCCGCGGCGGTCCATGCGTACAGGTCAGCATCGGCAACCAGCGGGTAGTCGCGATCGGCCAGCATCGCTGCGTCGTCATTGGCTTGGGCATGCGTTGCATCCGGCGTGGCGTCGACCTTGCTCGGTGGCAGGGCTTCCACCGTCACCGGACCGGCCTCGCCCACGACGCCTTCCGGCAGCGGCGCATCGTTGCCGAAGGAACGTCCCTGCAGGTAGCGCCAACCCAGCGCAGCGGCCAGCAGCACCGCCACGGTTACCAGCAGGATCAGCGGACCACGCCAGCGCGGCTTGGCGCCCGTACGACGGCGCTTGCCATGGGCGGCCGCGCGCTCGTCCCGCTGCGGTGCTCGCCAGCTGGAGGTCGGCGCTTCATTGTGGGCGGCGGGTGCCGCCGGCTGCTGAAGCTGCTGCAGGCGCGTGGCCGGCAGTTCACGGATACGCGCCTGTACCTGTTCGGCCAACTGGCGCCAGGCCGCGGCATCGGGCTGGCCCTGGGCATCGCGCGGGCAGGCATCGGCCAGCAGGTGCTGGTAGCCGGCCTCGTCCTGGTCGAGCACGCGCGTGGCGATGCTCTCGTCCAGGCTGCCGCCTACCCGCAGCAGCAGCGCCAGGCGCGGCAGCGGCGACATCGCAGCCAGCGCGGCCAACGGTGGCGCCCATTGGCCACCCACCGGCTCGCGCAGGGCCTGGCGCTGGCCCAGCAGGGTCCAGAAGCGGGTCGGCCACTGCGCCATCGGCAGGTCGCTGGCAACGGCCGCGAACGCGCGCATCACTGCCACCAGGGTCTGTTCGGCGCGCGCGGCATCGCCGCACTGCAGCTCAGCCACCACCAGGGCGCGGCGCTCGACGCCACGCAGGAACGCCGACAGCGCGCCGGCCGCGGTCGAGGAAACAGGGGCGGGCACAGCCGTCATCGGTCACTCCAAAGGTCTGGGGGAATGATAGCGGCAGGCAATCGACGCCCGTAGGACTTGCGCCCACGGATACTTCGTGCTGCAGGTTGTGCACAGCACCACGCTCCCGGCGCGGGAAACTGCGGCAAGCAGCTGAATTCACTCTGTTTCAGCAATGTTTCACACTTAAACTGTTGATTTTGAATAGTTTTTAAGTGTGGCTATTTTTTGACCAACCCAACCGTGAGCTCGTCGCCATCGGCCTCCTGCGTTCCCGTCGACCGGTAACGCACAACGTTATCCACAGAACATGTGGATAAGCCTGAATCTCCAATGGACACCGATATTTAGGTGACATTTATGATTCAACGGGCGCCGCTCCGCCGTCTCCCACCCCGCCATTCGCGCGCGCATGGCCCGGTACACTGGCCCGATGCTTTCACCGATTCCGACCCTGCAGGTCGCCCTGCCCGTCCCCCTGCCCCGTCTGTTCGACTACCTGTCGCCGGAGGGCGATGGCCCCACGGTTGCGGTCGGCTGCCGCCTGAAGGTGCCGTTCGGCAACCGCGAGCTGGTCGGGGTGGTGGTGGGGCACGGCCAGACCGACGACGGCCAGGGACTGCGCCAGGCGTTGGCCTGGTGCGACCCGCAGCCGCTGCTGCAGGGGGAGCTGTGGCAGAGCCTGCAATGGCTGGCGCGTTACACCCACGCACCGCTGGGCGAGGTACTGAGCACCGCCCTGCCAGGACCGCTGCGTCATGGCGAAGCCCTGCCCGACACCCACCACTGGGGCTGGCAGTTGACCCCCGAAGGCCATGCCCAGCGCGGGAAGCTGCGCGCCGGCAGCCGCCCGCGGCAGTTGGCCGAACTGCTGGCCGGGGCCGTGGTGGATGAGGATGTACTGGGCGAACGCATGGAGGACTGGCGCACCGCCGCGCGCAGCCTGGCCAAGCGTGCGCTGGCCGAGCGCGTGGCGATGACGGTGGCACCGCAGCATGCGCAGCCGCTGCCCGGCCCCACCCTCAACCCGGACCAGGCCGAAGCGGTGGCCGCCATCAACGCCGCCGAAGGCTTCCAGCCCTTCCTGCTGGATGGCGTGACCGGCAGCGGCAAGACCGAGGTGTACCTGCAGGCCATCATCCACTGCCTGGCGCAGGGCAGGCAGGCGCTGGTGCTGGTGCCGGAAATCGGTCTGACCCCGCAGACCCTGGCACGCTTCCGCGGCCGCCTTGGCATCGCCGTGCACGCATTGCATTCGGGGTTGAACGACAACGAGCGCGCGCGCGTCTGGGCTGCGGCTTCGCGCGGCGAGGCACGGGTCATCGTCGGCACCCGCTCGGCGGTGTTCACGCCATTGCCGCAGGCCGGGCTGCTGATCATCGACGAGGAACACGACGGCAGCTACAAGCAGCAGGACGGCATCCGCTATCACGCGCGCGATTTCGCTCTGGTCCGGGCCAAGGCGCTCGGCATTCCGGTGCTGCTCGGCAGTGCCACCCCTTCGCTGGAAACGCTGCATAACGCCTACGCCGGGCGCTACACCCACCTGCGCCTGAAGCAGCGTGCCGGTGATGCGCGGCCACCGCGTGTGCGCATCCTCGATGTGCGCAAGCGGCCGCTGCACGATGGCCTCTCGGCTGATGTGCTGGCCGGCATCGACGAGCACCTGCAGCGCGGCCAACAGGTGCTGGTGTTCAAGAACCGGCGTGGCTACGCGCCGGTACTGCTGTGCCACGACTGCGGCTGGACCGCACCGTGCAACCGCTGCGATGCACCGATGACCGTGCATGGCGGCGGCCGCCGCCTGCAGTGCCATCACTGCGGCGCGCGACAACCGGCACCGCTGGCATGCCCGGCCTGCGGCAGCCTGGCGCTGCAACCGCAGGGCATCGGCACCGAACGCCTGGAAGAGCATCTCACCGCGGCCTTCGCCGACGTCCCTGTGGTGCGCATCGACCGCGGCACCACGTCACGTCGCGATGCACTGGAACAGCAGCTGGCGAGACTGGGCGACCAGCCCGGCATCCTGGTCGGCACGCAGATACTGGCCAAGGGCCACGACCTGCCGAAGCTGACCCTGGTGGTGGTGGTGGGCATCGACGAAGGCCTGTTCTCCGCTGACTTCCGCGCCAGCGAGAAACTCGCGCAACAGCTGATCCAGGTGGCCGGTCGCGCCGGGCGCGCACGTGACCCCGGCGAGGTCTGGCTGCAGACCCATCACCCCGGGCATCCGTTGCTGGAAACCCTGGTCAGCGGTGGTTACCACCCGTTCGCACAGGCGGAGTTGAACCAGCGGCAAGCCGCAGGATTCCCGCCATTCGCGCACCTGGCGCTGATGCGCGCCGAAGCGCAGCAGGTGGAGCATGCCAATGCGTTCCTGATGGCCGCACGACAGTTGCTGGGCGAGCAGGACGTGGTCGAGGCCTACGGGCCGATGCCAGCACCGATGCCACGCCGCGCTGGCTACCAGCGTACGCAGCTGCTGCTGTCTGCCATGCAGCGGCCGCCACTGCATGGCGTGCTTTCGCAGCTGGTGCCACAGCTGTACGCGCTGCCGGAAGCACGCAAGGTGCGCTGGTCGCTGGATGTGGATCCAACGGACCTGTATTGATCCCGTAGAGCACTGCCGAGCATGGCTCGGCACTACCGTAGAGCCGAGCCATGCTCGGCTGCGTTTCAGCACCGGGCAGTGCTTACGTCAGCGGCGACATCACGCCGCGCTGGTAGGCCGGCCGCTCGCGCAGGCGGGCGTACCACTCGGCCAGGTGCGGCAGTTCCGGCCGCTGGATCGGCAGCTCGTACCAGGCGTAGATCAGCGAGCCCAGCGGAATGTCACCCATCGCGAACTTGTCGCCCGACAGCCACGGCTGTTTGGCCAGCGTGGCATCGGCCATCGCCAGGTAATCGCCGGCGCGCACGATCGCGGCATTGATCCGCGATTCGTCCCGGTCGGCCGGGGCGGTGCGCATGATGCCCCAGATCAGGTCGCTGTACAGCGGCGCCATCCGCGAGGTGCTCCAGTCCATCCACTTCTCGGCCTGGGCACGCTCCATCGGGTCTTCGGCGTACAGCGTGCCCAATGCGTAGCGTGCGCTCAGATAGCGCACGATGGCGTTCGATTCCCACAGCGGCAGGCCATGGTCTTCGATCACCGGCACCAGGCTATTGGGATTCATCGCCTGGTACTCCGGCGTCTGCGTGCCGCCGTGGCTGCCACCGACTTCGATGGATTCATACGGCAGGCCGATCTCCTCGGCGCACCACAGCACCTTGCGGACGTTACTGGAATTGCGGCGGCCCCAGATCTTCAACATGCGGGTTTTTCCTTGCTGGCAATGCGAGCGGCAACGATACGCCTGATCGGGTGGGGTGTGTGCGTGCCGAATGCGGGATCTTGCATCCAGCGTTGCCGGCCAGCGGCCGGCACTACCGGTTTTTCTTCGGCAGCGCGCGCACGTAGGACGACTTGCCGTCCTTCTTCAGTTCGAACAGGCCGATCGCCGCCAACAGGTCACTCAACTTCCCGTAACCATAGTTGCGCGGATCGAACGACGCCTGGTTGCCGATCTGGCTGCCAACCGGCCCCAGATGCGACCAGCCGTCCTCGCCCTCGGCCGAGGACACCGCGCGGCGCAGCATCTTCACCAGCCGGGTATCGCTGCGCATTTCCGCACCGCTCTTGCGTGGCCGGGCATCGTCGTTGGCCACAGGCTCGTTCGATGCCTGTTCGCTGGAAGCCTGTTCGGTATCCGGCACGCTGGCATGGGTCTGGCCCAGTGCTTCCAGGTAGGTGAATTTCGAGCACGCGTTGACGAACGGCTCGGGCGTTTTCTTCTCGCCGAAGCCGTACACCTTCACGCCATCGGTCAGCAGACGCATCACCATCGGAGTGAAATCGGCATCGCTGGAGACGATGGCGAAGCCATCAAGGTTGCGTGCGTAGAGCAGGTCCATGGCATCGATCACCATCGCCATGTCCGAGGCATTCTTGCCCTTGCTGTAGGCAAACTGCTGGATCGGGCGGATCGCATATTCGTGCAGCACCGCTTCCCAGCCCTTCAACCGCGGGCTCTTCCAGTTGCCATAGGCGCGGCGTACGTTGGCCACACCGTAGCGGGCGACTTCGGCCAGGACCTCGTCGATCTTCGAGGCCGGCGCATTGTCGGCGTCGATCAACAGGGCGATGCGCTTTTCCGGTTCGCTCATGGGCTCCTCACGGGCGGCTGCCTGAACCCGAGTATCGCCGATCCGGGCAGGCGCTGACGTGACAGGTGGCCGCCGTGCGAAGATGCCAGGCGCTTCCCCCGATGCCCCCACTGGAGTGAGTCGATGAGTCGCGAGCGCGTTCCCCACCTGGTCGTTGTCGGCGGCGGTTTTGCCGGTCTCTGGGCCACCCGTGCCCTGGCCCGCGAGCGCATACGCATCACCCTGGTCGACCGCCGCAACCATCACCTGTTCCAGCCGCTGCTGTACCAGGTGGCCACCGCCGGCCTGTCCGCACCGGATATCGCCGCACCGCTGCGCCACATCCTCGGCCACCAGCGCAATGTGGAAGTCCGCCTCGGCGAAGTGGTGGCCATCGACAAGCAGGCGCGGCAGATCCGCATGGCCGATGGCAGCACACTGGACTACGACAGCCTGCTGCTGGCCACCGGTGCCACCCACGCCTACTTCGGCAACGACCAATGGGCCGATGATGCGCCCGGCCTGAAGACGCTGGACGATGCCATCGCGCTGCGCCGCAAGCTGCTGCTGGCGTTCGAGCGTGCCGAGGCCGAACCGGACCCGGCAAAGAAGGCGGCGTGGCTGAGTTTCGCCGTCGTCGGTGGTGGTCCCACCGGCGTCGAACTGGCCGGCACGCTGGCCGAGATCGCGCGCCACACGCTGCGCAACGAGTTCCGCCACATTGATCCGGCCAGTGCGAAAGTGCGGCTGATCGAGGCCGGGCCGCGCGTGCTGTCCTCGTTCCCGGAAGTGCTCTCGCTGAAGGCGCGTCGGCAGCTGGAGAAGCTGGGCGTGGAAGTGCTGACCGGTACCCCGGTGAGCGACATCGACAGCCAGGGCTTCAGGCTCGGCGATCAGTTCGTACCGGCACGCACGGTGGTGTGGGCCGCCGGTGTGGCCGCTTCACCGCTGGCGCGCACGCTGGAGGTGCCGCTGGACCGCGCCGGGCGCGTGCAGGTGCAACCCGACCTCACCCTGTCTGGCCACCCGGAACTGTTCGTGGCTGGCGATCTGGCCGTATTGAACCAGGCCAACGGCAAGCCGGTGCCTGGCGTGGCGCCCGCGGCCAAGCAGATGGGCAAGTACGTGGCCGAGGTGATCCGCGCGCGCCTGCACGGCAAGCCCGAGCCCGGCCCGTTCAAGTACGCCGACTACGGCAACCTGGCCACCATCGGCCGCATGGCCGCGATCGTGCACCTGGGCCGGCTGCAGCTTTCCGGCGTGCTGGCCTGGTGGTTCTGGCTGGCCGCGCACGTGTTCTTCCTGATCGGCTTCCGCAACCGCATCGTGGTGCTGCTGAACTGGGCCGTGGCGTACTGGAGCTACCAGCGCAGCGCGCGCATCATCTTCGGTGATGACCGCGACGACCGGCGGCCGAAGCGGTAGGGCTGCACGCAACAGGGGTCGGATCCCTTTCCACAGGAAAGGGCTCTGACCCCTTGCAGTAGATCCACGCCATGCGTGGATGAGCGCCCGCACATCCTCCCATCTCCATCCGTGCGTCAGCCCCCTGCATTCGAGAAGCCGCAGTCAGGAATGGTAGCTGTACTTCCCGCCGCTCTCCTCAAGCAACGTATCGAATCACTTTCCCGTTGCACTTGAAGCCAAATTCAAACGCCGTGTCGATAGCACGCTCCGCGCTACCCACGATGTACTCCTGCAGCCCTGCGTAGTCTGCAAACTGCGGATTGATGACGTGGGACTTCGCTTCATTCACGGGATGGAAGAAGCCTAGTCCATACATGGCATGGTCGGGCAGGCCGTACTCCACGACCTCGATGCAGAGCACGGGAATCGAGATACTCACCTCGAACTCCTTGTCGGAAGGAAATCGCCTCGCGCGCTTGAAGATTCCAATGGCGTCAGTGTTGCAGATCGTCACGCCCATCAGCAGTCGCCATCCTTCCAGGTCGATGATGTTTACCTGTTGGATCTTCGCCTCCAGGAATCGATTCACCTTGTCGCTGGCTTCAGCCCAGTCCAGCACACCAGTGATGCCTGATTCACTCGAAGTGAAGCTTCTGATCTGCTGTGGCATGAGCATTGCACTGATGCCTGGGGATTCACTCGAAATGAGGCATCTGATCTGCGGCGACATGAGCATTCCCCCAATAAGGCCCGGAATCACAACTTGCCAAAAGGCGATTGATCTAGCCATTGTTCCACTCAATGCGCGAAGGCACGCACAAGGTGCTGAGTGAAGCTGCAACCAGAAATCCCCTGTCTTTCTGCACTCTCTTCCGCGCCAAGACTCATCAATAGCGGCTGGGGCGAATAGATCCTGAAAGGCACTTATGTACCAAAAGCGACATAAGTGATCGAGCGCCGGCCGCGCTCTGATGCCCCGAACAGTTCCGAGATGCCGTTCACGACGACCTCAATCAAGGGCTCTGACCCCTTGCAGTAGATCCACGCCATGCGTGGATGAGCGCCCGCACATCCTCCCATCTCCATCCGTGCGTCAGCCCCCTGCATTTCGAGAAGCCGCAGTCAGGAATGGTGGCTGTACTTCCCGCCGCTCTCCTCAAGCAACGTATCGAATCACTTTCCCGTTGCACTTGAAGCCAAATTCAAACGCCGTGTCGATAGCACGCTCCGCGCTACCGACGATGTACTCCTGCAGCCCTGCGTAGTCTGCAAACTGCGGATTGATGACGTGGGACTTCGCTTCATTCACGGGATGGAAGAAGCCTAATCCATACATGGCATGGTCGGGCAGGCCGTACTCCACGACCTTGATGCTGGGAACCGGAACCGAAATACTGACCAAGAACTCCATGCCGGAGGGGTATCGCCTCGTGCGTTTGAAAACTCCAATGGAATCGGTGTTCCGGATGACGACGAACATCTGCAATCGCCAACCTCCCAGATCCGCAACGTTCACCTGATCGATCTTCGTCTGCAGGTAGCAGTCCAACATACGGTTAATTTCAAAGATATCGAGCGTTCTGCTGACACCCGGAGATTCGCTCGAAACAATGCATCTGATCTGCTTTCTCATGAGTGTGCTGTCTGTCTGATGACATCAGCCTTCCGCAATTCAACTTTCGTGGCAACTATTCCACCCACTGTGCCTGGCCACAGACCGGGATGAAATCAAGCCGGGCGTCTGGTCTGGGATAAGGTAATTTTTCGCAGTCGCGACTTCCAGACAAGTTGCTCAGCGGCAAACGAGAGGTTACGTGCTACGAATTCACTTTAGTGCCGTGTACGACACAGCGTAGCGGAGAGTAGGACCATTCGCACACCGCGTGGCTCTACTTCCTCATCGGGCCACCGGGCACCCGCCGTTTCGACCAGGTCCGGCAGAAGTCCTCCTTCCTCGCGGTGTCTGCAATTTGTGCGGCACTCCAATGCCGGGTGATCCAGATCGTCAGTGCGGTACTGCTGAGATGCCAGCGCAGCATGCCGCGCTGTGGTTGCCGCCACAGGTGGCGTCGGGCAATCCAGAAGGCCTCCCGCTCCACTTCCGGCACCTTCTTCTTCATCACGTCCTTGTCGAAGAACTGCGCGGCGAAACGCCAGGGATTCATCGGCTGGTATCCCGCGCGTGGTTCACTGCTGCACGCAGCCACACCACTGGGCGCACGGTCGGCCGGCTTCGGCCGACCGCCTGCCAATGCCAGCCCGAGCAGGTACAGCAGGCCAGGCAGCAGCGCGATGCCGGCGACCAGCACGACGACGGAGATCCATGCTTTGCCGGCGGCACGCATCGCTCACTGTGCCTTCGGCTTTGGATACCACAACGCGTTGACGATGACCCAGCGCTGGTCGAAGCGCCCCATGTGGAAGTAATCGACGAACCACGGGGTTTCCAGCCGCACCGAGGCCGCGCTGCCGGTCACGTCCAGCACCGTGCAGCGGCGGTCCCATTGATCCTTCGGGGTCTTCAACGCGCCCTGCTTCGTCAGCGAGACCAGTTCTTCCTTCGACATACGGCGCAGGCCCAGGCGTTCGTCGGGCGTATCGCCGAGGACCGCGCGCTTGGCCAGGTCCGGATGCAGGGAGCGGGCGACGCGCTGCGGGTCGGCCTCCAGCTGGCCGTCAACGTAATCGTGGCAGGTGGCTTCGATGGCCGCGAGGGTGGCCGGGTCGGCGGCGGGGCTCGTTGCTGCGGAAAGAGCGAACAGCAGGGCGATCGTGGACATCCGGGTCTCCAGCGCTGAGGGCTGGGCGATCATGGCATGTGCAAGCCGCATCCACGCATGGCGTGGATCTACTGTAGAGCCGGGCCCATGCTCGGCTTCACCATCAGGCAGCAGCAACAACAGCCGAGCGTGGGCTCGGCCCTACAGAAGCGCGGGATCCGGCGCCTGCAGCCAGGCCAGCTTGCGTTCGCGCGGCTGCTGCTTGAGCTGCCATTCGGCCCGTGACGCGGCGGCCCGGTCCGGGTATTCGCGCACGGCCAGCACGCGCAGCGGTGGCCGCGCCCGGGTGTAGCGCGCGCCCTTGCCGGCCTGGTGGGCAGTGAAACGCGCGTCCACGTCGGTGCTGATGCCGGCGTAATAGCTGCCATCCCGGCATTCGAGCAGGTACAGGAACCAGGGGCGGAGGGACGGGGCCATGCCCGGATTATGCCGTGCTGCACTGCAGCGGATATACTGGCGGCCGAATGCAGGAGAGAGGCGCCGCGCTGGCGCCCGCCGAAGGCGCAGGCTCCCATGATCGCTCAGGCCGGTGGGCTGGAATCCCACCAACCATGCATTCGACTCGCCGAGCTGGAGAGAGGTCACCGGGTACGCCCGGGACGATCCGCCGAAGGGGCACGCGGCCCATGTCGCTGAACTCTCAGGCAAAAGGACAGCGGGAGCGGCACCGGTCATCGTCATCCCGTCATTGCGCAGGCACTGGCGGTAGTCGCGCATGGCCGGCCCCACCGCGCCCGGAGCCTGTCCCATGCTGCTGTCCATCATCTACCTGATTGCCATTTCCGCCGAGGCCATGACTGGCGCACTGTCCGCAGGCCGCCGCCGCATGGACCTGTTCGGTGTGGTCATGATCGCCTGCGTCACCGCCCTCGGCGGCGGATCACTGCGCGACATCCTGCTCGGCCACTATCCGCTGGGCTGGGTGAAGCATCCCGAGTACCTGGGCTTCACCGTATGCGCGGCGCTGATCGCCACCTGGGTCGCACGTTGGATGCACCACTTCCGCCGCACCTTCCTGGTACTCGACGGCCTGGGCCTGATCGCCTTCACCCTGATCGGCTGCTCGATCGCGCGCGAAGCCGGCCATGCGATGCCCATCGTGCTGATTGCCGGCATGCTGACCGGCGCGTTCGGCGGCGTGCTGCGCGACATCCTCTGCAACGAGGTACCACTCATCTTCCAGAAGGAGCTGTACGCGATCATCGCGCTGCTGACCGGCGCGGCCTACCTGTTGCTGCTGCACTGGGGCGTGGCCGATGCCACCGCAATCCTGTGCTGCCTCGGCGGCGGCTTCGCGCTGCGCCTGCTGGCGATCCACTACCGCTGGGAAATGCCGAAGTTCGTCTATCACGACGAAGTGCATTGAACGATGGCGTGTTCGCCGGGCATGGCCCGGCGCTACAGAAGAGCGGTATCCACGCATGGCGTGGATCTAGAGCATGAACTTCATGGGGCTGCCCCCCGCGCGTATCCGCTCTGGATAGTCAGCCGACGGATACCGTTGGGGTCCGCATCCCCAATCGGCGCCGGAATCGTCGACTTCCAGCAGCGCAGGATCAATCCATTGGCACAAGTAGTCGCTATCAGATCGCCTATCGAAGCCCGGGCAGTTCACTTTGCCCTCCACGTCAATGGAGTTGTGGGTGCTGCCGAGGTAGCTAGCGGTCAGGTGCCCCGCCACTTGTGTGTAGGTGCCGGTCTCGAGGAAGGTCTGAACAGTGATGTTGCCACCTACGGACAGAATCCCATCATTGAGTGAGCACGCGTACAGATGATCGCATTCCAGCTCATCACGCACGAACACCCAACCACCACAGTCGAGATTCCGGGCCCTGAGGCTCCCCAGTACGATCACGCAGAGCGTCTCGCTCAGATCGTTCAGTATCAGCGTGCCGTCTGCGATCAGATCACCATCGACAATCACGCAGTCGGTCTCGCAGTCGGATTTCCAGTCGCCACCTAGCGTTGTCGCAGGCACTACTTTGAATGAAGGCTCGTAGTCATCGGGCGCGGGCTCGGGAGATGCCGTGATCACCGCCCGGGCCTTCAGCGCAGGCCGCAGCAGCCCCTGGTCCCCTTCGCTGCTGTGGATCCTGATTCTTTCATCAAGATCCGCCAGCAGGCGCGCCTTCTCGAGGGACGGCTCAAACCAGTCTTCGATGACAGATACGGCATCTTCAGCGATTCGCCCGCCTTTCAAGCTCACGAGCGCCTTGGCAGCTTCACCGGAAATCGACCGACAAGCTGAATCCAGAAAGTTGTCATCCGGGAAAACACGCATTGGCGGGGTCCAGTCAGGCGAGGAACCCCATCTTCGGCCGAAATCGCAGGAGGACTCCATACAACTCTTCCGAAATCCTGCCGTGTGGCTCGCTGATATCCACGCATGGCGTGGGTCTACGTCTCACACCACCCCGGCGATGTACCTAGCGCTGTCGCTCATGCGCAGCGCCAGGCGCATCGCCGGTGCAGATGGGCCGGTCTCCAACTCCGACCGGCCCTGATCGCGGCCGCACCCCCGCAGGCGCTGGCCGCCATCCACACACGTGCCGCACTCAAGCGGCTTCGGACACCTTTACGTCGCGACGGGCGCGCACGGCCGCGGCCAGTCGCTCCAGCACCGTCACGGTGGTGTCCCAGTCGATGCAGCCATCGGTGATGCTCTGGCCGTAGACCAGCGGCTGGCCTTCCACCAGTTCCTGGCGGCCCCCGACCAGATGGCTCTCGATCATCACGCCCACGATGCGCTCTTCGCCGTCTTCCAGCTGAACAGCAATGTCCTCGATCACCTTCGGCTGGTTCTCCGGGTTCTTCAGGCTGTTGGCATGGCTGGCATCGATCATCAGGCGCGCCGGCAGCTTGGCCTTGGCCAGCGCCTGGCAGGCGTCGGCAACACTGGCTGCGTCGTAGTTCGGCTGCTTGCCCCCACGCAGGATCACATGGCAATCGGGGTTGCCGGTGGTCGACACGATGGCAGTGCCGCCCTGCTTGGTGACCGACAGGAAGTGATGCGGATTGGAAGCCGCACCCACCGCGTCGGCGGCGATCTTCACGTTGCCATCGGTGCCGTTCTTGAAGCCGACCGGGCACGACAGTCCCGAGGCCAGCTCACGGTGCACCTGGCTTTCGGTGGTACGCGCACCGATCGCGCCCCACGCCACCAGATCGGCGATGTACTGCGGTGAGATCACGTCGAGGAATTCAACACCCGCCGGCAGGCCAAGCTTGTTGATGTCGCGCAGCAGGCCACGGGCGATGCGCAGGCCCTTGTCGATCCTGAAGCTGCCATCCAGGTCCGGGTCATTGATCAGGCCCTTCCAGCCCACCGTGGTGCGTGGCTTCTCGAAGTACACGCGCATGACGATTTCCAGCTCGCCTGCCAGCGCGTCGCGCAGTGGCTTCAGGCGCTGGGCGTACTCGATGGCGGCGTTCGGGTCGTGGATCGAGCACGGGCCCACCACCACCGCCAGGCGGTCGTCACGGCCGTGCAGGATCTGGTGCAGCGCCGCGCGCGAGGCGCTGACGGTGCCGGAGGCTTCATCGTCACACGGCAGCATCGCCAGCAGCTGGGCAGGCGGTGTCAGCGGTTCGATGGTGCGGATACGCAGGTCGTCGGTGTGCGGGGGCATTGCAGGAGATCTCCGGAACGTTGGGGGTCCCCAGCGCGGCGGCATGAAAAAAGCCGCCAGGTTCGCTGGCGGCTTTCGGGAATGCGTCTGAAGCTTTCTTCAGGGTGAGCGCAGTCCTTCCTCCGCCAGTGGCTTCGGAAAGTAATACCAGTAAAAACGG
This sequence comes from Stenotrophomonas sp. A3_2, assembly GCF_036624925.1. Classification (NCBI taxonomy): domain Bacteria; kingdom Pseudomonadati; phylum Pseudomonadota; class Gammaproteobacteria; order Lysobacterales; family Lysobacteraceae; genus Stenotrophomonas; species Stenotrophomonas sp. A3_2. The sequence goes on along the minus strand of NZ_JAZKVY010000252.1, from coordinate 63,205 downwards.
GTAGCGGCTGCGTTCATGGGATCTATTGATAGCACAGCTTTTGCGCAGTGCAAAATGTTTCATCCGCAACTGGGGCGCGGTTCAGCGATGCGCCCGCCCGCGCAGCCCACGCGGTGGTCGCCGTGCAACGTCGCTCATCTGCCATGCACTTCCACGTCCAGCAGCAGGCCTTCGTGGATATCGGCCCAGCGCTCCAGCACCCGATCCAGCTCCTGCCGGGCCTCGTCCAGCTGCTCGGGGTTGAGCAGGGAGCGTGCGGTGTAGAGGTCGGAGACCAATCGACGCAGGGCCGATTCCGGGATGGCCACCGACGGGTTCTCCTGCCCCGGCAACTGCAATGCCGGGCACTCGCCAAGCGGACCGAACAGCGTGACCTCGAGCTTGCTCTGCATGATCAACGTCCCTGCGGATGGACATGGGCAACGCACTGTTTACCGTGTATCGGTGACAGGCGCATGTGCCGCCCATGGCGGGGACCGGGATCTGCCGTCGTCTGCCGCCCCGCTACAAGGCGGCCAGGTCGGCCAAGTGCTGGGCCATGCTGTCCATCGCGCCCACCGCATGGGTGGTGGTGAAGTACTCATGCCAGCCGGTAGCGGCAATGCCAGCCACCAGCGCATCGACCTCCTCGCGGCTCGCGCAGCGCCAGACCGCATAGAACTGTTCATCGCTGCTATGCGGTACGTCCCTGGCAATGCGGCCCATCGCCAGCGGCGTGATGCGGGCTGGATCGAACTGCTGCATGCCGGCGCCAATACGGGCGAAGAAGGCATTCCGCTGCTCGGGCGGCAGTGTGGTCCAGGCCGGCGTGGCGGTATAGAGCTCGATGAAGGTGTGCGACATGGTGGTTCTTCCTTGAGGTTGACGGGGTTGCGGGGTTGTCGGCCAGCATCCGGCACTACCGGAGCGAGCGCAGTGCGCGTTTGCGGATGTAGGCGTTGGCGTCGCTGTGGCGCTCGTGCTGCCAACGCGTGCACAGCACGCGCAGCCACTTCGGCTGAGTCTTGCCGGCATCATTGAGCCAGTTGCCGACCGAATCCTGCACGTAGCGTTCCGGGTCGTCAGCCAGTGCTTCCAGCATCGGCAATGCATGTTCAGGGTGCTGCTTGAACAGCGCGATATGCGTAGCCCAGACGCCCCGGGGACGCAGCGCCTCGCAGGCGAAACGGCGCAGGTACGGCGATACTTCCTGCGTCCACGGTTGCAGGTACCCAAGCGCCTGCAGCGGTGCAGCAACGATGTCCGCGCGCAGTGCCAGCCAGGCCCATTCGCGCACGCCGAAGTGCGGGTCATCGGCCAGCGTTCGTATCGCCTGCAGCTTCCCTGCCAGGGGCGTGCCGGCGTCACTGCCGATCAGGTAGCAGGCCCAGCCGCGCACGGTGTCGGACGCATGGTCCTGCCATTGCACGGGATCGCCCTGCCCCGCCTCACGCAGCAGTTGCGCAGCCAAGGCCATGCGCAGTGTGATGCCCTTGCCTGAAGCATCCTGCATGCGTTGCAGCGCTTCCGGTGCAAGCGCAGGCGCTACCACCTGCAGCAGCGCGGCGAAATCCACCGCCAGACACTCGGCCAGGTGGGTGGCGGCGACGCGGCCGGTGCTGAGCGCACGCAGGCGTTCGGCCGCAATAGGCGCGCTCATGCAGCGGATTCCTGCCCGGCATCGGTGTGCTGCCAGACCTTGTGCAGCAACCGTGAAAGCTGCTGCTGTTCGTCGGCCTCCAGCCCGTTGAACAGGCCCCCGATCCACTGCGTGTGCTGCTCGAACAGCGCCTCGGCGAGGCGTGTCCCCTGTGCGGTCAACACGATCCGCAGGCGGCGGCCATCTTCGGCATCGCTGTGGCGCTGCAGCAGGCCTTCGCGCTGCAGGCCGTCGAGCAGGCCACTGATGGTGGCGCGGGTCACGCCGGCACGCTCGGCCAGCTCATGCGGCGGCAGCGAGCCACCGGCCCCGTGCAGCAGGAACAACACGATGAAGCGGCCTTCGCTGAGGCCATGCGGTGCCAGCCGTGCGGCGCAGTCGTGGTCGATGGCGGCAGACAGTGACAGCAGTTGGAAGCACAGGCGCAGCTGGGCCAGGTTTACCTCGCCGCGGCGCGCAGCTTCCTTGAGCAGAGCGGTGTGTTTTGCTTCCAGCATGCCGGCCACCATGTGATTAGGCACCTAATCATAATCGATTTTCGCCCATGGAACCACGCTGTGCGGAGCATGCGGGGCCGGGTCCGGCCAAGCCCGCGCATCGCCCAAAAAGAAAAACCCCGCCTTGCGGCAGGGTTCTTCTCTACAACGGGAAGGTATGCCGACCCAGGGCCGGCATCCCAATGCCAGGGGCGAGGACTTAGAAGTCCATGCCGCCCATGCCACCCATGCCGCCCATGCCACCGGCGCCGCCCATGGCCGGCTCGTCCTTCTTCGGAGCTTCGGCCACCATGGCTTCGGTGGTGATCATCAGGCCGGCGATCGAGGCCGCGTTCTGCAGCGCCGAACGGGTCACCTTGGTCGGGTCCAGGATGCCGAACTGCAGCATGTCGCCGAACTCGCCGGTGGCCGCGTTGTAGCCGAAGCTGCCGGTGCCTTCCTTGACCTTGTTGATGATGACCGACGGCTCGTCACCGGCGTTGGCAACGATCTCGCGCAGCGGGGCTTCCATCGCACGCAGGGCAATCTGGATGCCGTGGTTCTGGTCTTCGTTGGCGCCCTTCAGACCGGCCAGCGCGGTGATCGCGCGGACCAGGGCAACACCGCCGCCCGGGACCACGCCTTCTTCAACGGCTGCACGGGTGGCGTGCAGGGCGTCGTCGACGCGGTCCTTCTTTTCCTTCATCTCGATTTCGGTCGAGGCGCCGACCTTGATCACGGCAACACCGCCGGCCAGCTTGGCCACGCGTTCCTGCAGCTTCTCGCGGTCGTAATCGGAGGAGGTGTCCTGGATCTGGGTCTTGATCTGCGCCACGCGTGCATCAACGTTGGCCTTGTCGCCGACGCCGTCGATGATGGTGGTGTTCTCCTTGGAGACCTGCACCTTCTTGGCGCGGCCCAGGTCCTTGATGGTGGCCTTTTCCAGCGACAGGCCGACTTCTTCGGAGATCACGGTGCCGCCGGTCAGCACGGCCATGTCTTCCAGCATCGCCTTGCGACGGTCGCCGAAGCCCGGGGCCTTGACGGCCACGACCTTGACGATGCCACGGATGGTGTTGACCACCAGGGTCGCCAGCGCTTCGCCTTCGACTTCCTCGGCCACGATCAGCAGCGGCTTGCCGGCCTTGGCGACGCCTTCCAGCACCGGCAGCAGGTCGCGGACGTTGGAGATCTTCTTGTCGTGCAGCAGGATGAACGGGTCATCCAGGTCAGCGGTCTGCGACTGCTGGTTGTTGATGAAGTACGGCGACAGGTAGCCGCGGTCGAACTGCATGCCCTTGACCACGTCCAGCTCGTTGTCCAGGCCCGAGCCTTCTTCAACGGTGATGACGCCTTCCTTGCCGACTTCCTTCATCGCGTCAGCGATGATCTGGCCGATCGACTCGTCCGAGTTGGCCGAGATGGTACCGACCTGGGCAATCGCCTTGTCGTCGGCGGTCGGCTTGGAGATGTTCTTCAGCTCGGCGACGGCGGCCGACACGGCCTTGTCGATACCGCGCTTGAGGTCCATCGGGTTCATGCCGGCGGCCACGGCCTTGGCGCCTTCGCGGATCAGGGCCTGGGCCAGCACGGTGGCGGTGGTGGTGCCGTCGCCGGCATCGTCGTTGGTGCGCGAAGCAACTTCCTTCACCATCTGCGCGCCCATGTTCTCGAACTTGTCAGCCAGTTCGATTTCCTTGGCGACGGAGACGCCGTCCTTGGTGATGGTCGGGGCGCCGAAGCTCTTTTCCAGCACGACGTTGCGGCCCTTCGGGCCCAGGGTGGCCTTGACGGCATTGGCGAGAACGTTCACGCCGCGCACCATGCGCGAACGGGCATCTTCACCGAAACGGATATCCTTGGCAGCCATGTGCAGTTACCTCATCTGGTAGCGCCGGGCCATGCCCGGCGGCTGGGTGTTGGAATCAGGGGATGGAACAGGTCTCGCCGGGGCTCAGCCGATGACGGCGAGCACGTCGTCTTCGCGCAGGACCTTGTACTCGACGCCTTCGCTCTTGTACGAGCTGCCGGCGTACTGGCCGTAGATGACCTTGTCGCCGACCTTCAGCGACGGCGCGCGCACGTTGCCGTTGTCCAGCGGCTTGCCCGGGCCGACGGCCACGACCTCACCCTTGGTGGACTTTTCCTTGGCCGAGTCGGGGATGACGATGCCACCGGCGGAGATTTCGTCGGCTTCGATCGGCTTGACCACAACGCGGTCGTGCAGCGGCTTGATGCTCATAGGAGACCTCTTAAGTGATTGATTGGTCTAAAAAAGTCCGGCGATGTTAGCACTCGCCCCAGGCGAGTGCCAGAACCGCACGTGAAGAAACCCGACAACGTCGGGAGCAGGGCAGAGATGGAGCCCCGCCGCCCCCTTTCAAGGGCGGAATGAAAAAAATTTTTCCACCCGCGCGCCTCGGCCAGGGCTTCGGTCCAGATCAATTTCGGTGACAAGCGTCGCACTGTCAGACATCTGACGTTCATTTACGACAAAGTGTCACTGGATCGGCCTTAGGCTCGGTCCGGCATTCCCAATCACAAGGAGGAGTCGATGCGATTGCTGTCCCCGCTTGCCGCTGCCTGCCTGCTGGCGCTGGCCGCTGCGCCGGCCCAGGCCGAGGTCTTCATCAACGAACTGCACTACGACGACAGCACCGCCGCCGGTGACGTCGGCGAAGCGATCGAGGTCGTAGCCACTGCCGGTGAGGACCTGTCCGGCTACCGCCTGTACCTCTACAACGGCAGCAATCCGTCCGCCGCCACCGTCTATGCCAACAACCCGGTCCCGGCCGGCACCGCCGCCGGCTGCGGCAGCGCCACCATCGCCGTGGTCAGTTACCCGACCAACGGGATCCAGAACGGCCCGACCGACGGCATCGCCCTGGTCGATGCCAGTGGCAAAGTGGTCCAGTTCCTCAGCTATGAGGGCGCCATCACCGCCTCCGGTGGCCCTGCCGCCGGCATGACCAGCCAGAACATCCCGGTAGCCGAGACCAACAGCACCGCGCCGGGCACCTCGTTGCAGCTGACCGGCAGCGGCAGCCAGTACACCCACTTCACCTGGGCCGAATCGGCCGGCCAGACCTTCGGCAGCTGCAACAACGGCCAGACTTTCAGCGGCGGTGGCACGCCAGGCCCGAACACGCCGCCGTCGGTGTCCACCACCACCCCGGCGCAGGGCAGCAGCACCTTCCCGGCTGCGGCCGATCTGGAAGTGGTGTTCAGCGAAACCGTGAACCTGGCCAGCGGCGCGTTCGCGCTGAGCTGCGGCACCTCCGGCAGCGTGCCGCTGACCTTCCCGGCCAGCGGCCGCAGCGTGAAGCTGTCCACCAACACCGCGCTGGTGGCCGGTGAAGCCTGCCGCTTCGACATCCGCGCCGCGCGCATCACCGACCTGCTGGGCGCGCACCCGGCCGCCGACAGCCGCATCGCCTTCACCGTGGCCAGCACCGGCGGCAATCCGGACCCGGGCAACCCGGGCGTGCCGGCCGGCTACTACTCCAGGGTCAACACCAGCAGCCCCAGCCAGCTGCGCTGCTCGCTGCACGCCACCATCAAGGGCCATACCGCCTACCCGTACAGCGGCTCGGGCACCAATACCTGGACCATCCTGGAAATCGCCGACGAGGATCCGAACAACCCGAACCGCATCCTCGATGCCTACCGCAACCGCAGCTACGCCAAGGTCAGTGATCGTGCGGGCACCGGCAGCGGCCTGACCTACAACCGCGAGCACACCTGGCCGAACTCGCTGGGCTTTGCCAGCACCACCGGCGACAAGGGCCTGCCCTACGCGCCGTACACCGATACCCACATGCTGTACCTGACCGACGCGCAGTGGAACGCCGACCGCGGCAACAAGCCGTTCGGCAAGTGCGATGCCAGCTGCGGTGAGCGTGCCACCGAAGCCAACAATGGGCAGGGCGGCGGCAGTGGTGGCTATCCGGGCAACTCCAACTGGGTGCGCACGCCGGACGGCAACACCGGCACGTTCGAGGTGTGGGGCAAGCGCAAGGGCGACATGGCGCGCGCGGTGATGTACATGGCGATCCGCTATGAGGGTGGCAAGGATGCGGCCACCGGTCAGTCCGAGCCGGACCTGGAGCTGACCGACGACCGCAGCAGGATCGTCAAGACCAGCAGTTCGCCGGCCTACATGGGCCTGCTGTCGACGCTGATCGACTGGCACCTGTCCGATCCGCCGGATGATGCCGAGCGTGCCCGCAATGACGTGGTCTACAGCTTCCAGGGCAATCGCAACCCGTTCATCGACCACCCCGAGTGGGCCACCCCGGCCCTGTTCACCTCGGCCAAGCCAGCCACCTGCCAGCTGGCCAACTGACCGCGCAACGCTGCGGTCCACTGCCGCCGCCGGGCCCTGACCCGGCGGCGGCCCTATACTCGACGGTCATGTCGACCGTCGATCCCGTCCTGCTGCTGTTGACCACCTGCCCGGACCGGGCCAGTGCCGAGCGCATCGCGCACGCGCTGGTAGGCGAGCGCTTGGCGGCGTGCGTGACCCGCCTCGACGGCGCACAGTCGACCTACCGCTGGCAGGGCGAGGTGACCACCGACGCGGAGCTGCAGCTGCTGGTGAAAACCACCTCGAGCCGCGTCGATGACGCAATCGCCCGGATCGTCGAACTGCATCCGTATGAACTCCCGGAGTGCATCGCGGTCGAAACCCGGGCCGGCCTGCCGGCGTATCTGGATTGGATCCGGGCACAGACCCGGGAGGACACTGATTGAAGACTCTGTTTGCGCGTGGCGCTGCCTTGTGCGCCCTGTTGTGCCTTTCGCTGCCCGCCTTCGCCCTGGATGAGAAAGACCTGCTGCCGGTGGACCAGGCGTTCGCATTGACCGCCACTGCCCCCGAACGTGGCCAGGTGCAGCTGCAGTTCAAGATCGCGCCAGGCTATTACCTGTATCGCCACCGTACCAGCGTCAAAGCCGACCCGGCCTTCAATGCCGGCGCGCTGCAGATGCCCAAGGGCGACAAGCACCACGACGATTTCTTCGGCGAGGTCGAGACCTATCGCGAGCGCCTGCTGGCCACCCTGCCCGGCACGCCGACCGACGCTGCCGGCACCATCAGCCTGGAAGTGCGTTATCAGGGCTGCGCCGATGCCGGTGTCTGCTACCCGCCGCAGAAGCGCGTGGTGCAGGTCACCCTGCCGGGCGCCGGTGCGGCGGCGGCGGTGCCTGCCGCGCGTGCCGGTGCGGCCAGCCCGTTCAATAACCCGCTGGCCGGTGCCGGCAACAGCGGTGGCCTGCGCCTGCCGGGCGCGGCCAACAACAGCCAGGCCCTGCCGCTGCCGTCGGAACAGGCGTTCGGCTTCGATGCCATCGCCAGCGACGGCAACACCCTGCTGCTGCGCTTCAGCCCAGCGCCCGGCTATTACCTGTATCGCGACCGCACCTCGCTGAAGCTGGAAGGCAGCGCCGGCGTGCTGGCCGGCAAGCCGCGCTGGCCAGCCGCGCAATCGCATCGCGACGAGCACTTCGGCGATGTCTCGGTCTACTTCAACCAGGTGGAAGTGCCGCTGCCGCTGCGCCGCGCTGTCACTGATGCCGTCGACAGCACCCTGGTGGTGACCTTCCAGGGCTGCCAGACCGATGGCATCTGCTACCCGCCGATGACCCGCCGGGTGAAGCTGTCGATTCCGGCCGGCAAGGTCAGCGCCAGCGCCGACCAGGCGCCAGCGCGCAATGACGTGATCAACCCGCTGCCTGCTGCCAACGGTGCACCGCGCGAAGCCGCCAACGGCGCCCCGCTGCGCCTGCTGCCAACCGTGCCCAACACGGATGTAGCGGCACCGGCCGCCGCAGGTGGCGCCACCGCCAGCAGTGAATTCGCCACCGATGCACAGGGCGACAATGCGCTGCGCACGCGTCCGCCGGTGACGACGCCGAATCCTGATCGTTCGTTCGTCTGGGTCCTGCTGCTGGCGCTGGCCGGTGGCCTGGTACTGAACCTGATGCCCTGCGTGCTGCCGATCCTCTCGCTGAAGGTGCTGAGCCTGGCGCAGAGCGGCGAAAGCGCGCAGCGCGCACGCAGCCACGCGCTCTGGTACACGCTGGGCGTGCTGGTCGCGTTCGCCGTGATCGGCGCGTTGATGGTCGGCCTGCGCGCGATCGGCAATGCCGTCGGCATCGGCTTCCAGCTGCAGCACCCGGGTGTGGTGGCGGCGCTGGCCTACATCATGTTCGCGGTAGGCCTGAGCCTGTCCGGCGTGTTCACCCTGGGCGGCGGCATCGGCAATCTGGGCCAGTCGCTGGCCAGCCGCAGCGGCCCGGCCGGTGACTTCTTCACCGGTGCACTGGCCTGCGTGGTCGGCAGTGCCTGCGTCGGCCCGTTCATGGGTGGCGCGATCGCCTACGCGTTCATTGCCCCGCCGCTGAAGGCGATGACCGTGTTCCTGTTCCTCGGCCTGGGCCTGGCGCTGCCGTTCCTGCTGATCGGCTTCGTGCCGGCGCTCGCACGCCGCCTGCCCAAGCCGGGCCCGTGGATGGAAACGCTCAAGCACGTGCTGGCCTTCCCGATGTATGCCACCGCGCTGTGGCTCCTGTGGGTGCTGGGCAAGCAGCGTGGCGTGGATGGCATGGCGCTGGTGCTGGGTGGCCTGCTGCTGCTGGCGTTCGGCCTGTGGCTGTTCGAGCGCAACCGCTGGACCGGCTCGCGTGCGGTGACACTGCTGGGCGTACTGCTGGCGATCGGCGCGCTGGTGCCGGCCTGGGGTGTGACCCAGCTCGCACCGCCGGCGCGGGCCGCACAGGCCGCCAGCGACAACGTGGTCGAGTATTCACCGCAGTTGCTGGACCGCCTGCGCGCCGACAACCGGGTGGTGTTCGTCAACATGACCGCCGACTGGTGCGTAAGCTGCAAGGCCAACGAGCGCGCCGTGCTGTCGCGGCCGGAATTCAAGGAACTGCTCAAGCGCACCAACGCGGTGTACATGCGCGGCGACTACACCAATGTCGACCCGCAGATCACCACGTTCCTGGAAGAGCACAAGGCCGTCGGCGTGCCACTGTACGTGGTGTACGGCCCCGGCGCGCCGCCGACCGTGCTGCCGACCCTGCTGACCCAGGCGGTGGTGGAGGAAGCGCTGCTGCGCACCGCACGATGAAGTGGCAACGGCCAGCGCTGCTGTGGACAGCGGTGCTGGCCGCCGGCCTTGGCCTGTGGGCCGGCCATCGATTGACACCGGCGCCGGTGGCGCCTGAGGCCGTGCCGGGAGCGCCTGCTGTGGCGGCTGCCGCACCCACCCTGCAGGTCGGCGACAGCCTGCCCGCACTGTCGCTGCTGGATCTTGAAGGCCGGCCGCTGGACCTGCGCCAGCACGCTGGCGGTCGCCCGCTGTTGATCAATGTCTGGGCCAGCTGGTGCGCGCCCTGCGTTGAAGAAATGCCCGAACTGGCGCGTTTCGCACATGTCCAGGGCGAGCACGGTGTGCAGGTGCTGGGACTGGCGCTGGATACGCCGGAGGACGTGCGCCGTTTCCTGCAGCGGGTACCGGTGGATTACCCGATCGTGATCGAGACCCCGGGGCCGCGCGATGCCAGCGTGCAGCTGGGCAATACACAGGGCCTGCTGCCCTACAGCGTGCTGTTCGATGCACAGGGGCGGCTGGTGAAGGCGAAGCTGGGACCGTTCGCCCACGGCGAGATCGACAGCTGGGTGAAGTGAGGGTGTTTTTTTGCAGGGCTTGCAGCCCTGCACCCTGCTCAATGCAACGGCAACGGCCAGAGCCAAAGCCAAAGCGGGCTTTCCGTGGGATGGCGGGGTGGGTCCGGTTGAGGGGGCGTGAGCCGCATGGATGCGGCGACCGAGCTTACATGGGCGAGGGCGCTTTGCTTGCGAAGCACTGCTTCGCAAGCGCCCGAACGCACAGCCGCCAGCGGCTGGGCCGGGCCCCGGAGGGGGACTTGCAGCGTCCCCCTCAACCGGACCCACCCCGCCAACCCACGGAAAGCCAGCTTTTGACGTTGACGTTGCTCCGGCTTGTAGCGGGTGCAGGGCTGCAAAGCCCTGCAACAAAACCCTCCTTGACCGTAGCCCGTCCGCCACGGAGAATTCCGCGATTAATTCTCATTTGCTGTTGCGCAGGATGCGGGCGGCAGCCTTCGGGGCCCCCTCCTTCGATGTTCAAGAACGTCCTGTTCCAACTGCACTGGCTGCTGGGCATCACCGCCGGCGCCGTACTGGCCGTGATGGGCCTCAGCGGCGCCGTGCTGTCCTTCGAGGATGAGCTGCTGCGAGCGGCCAACCCCGGCTTCGCCGAGATCGCTGAACACCATGCTGATGGCCAGCTTCCGCTCGAACTCAGCGAACTGGCAACGCTGCTGCAGGCCGGCGGTGATCGCCCCCTGCAGCGCCTGCGCGTGGATGCCACCGGCCAGCGACCGTCGGTGGCGCGCTTTGCTGGCGGCAAGGAACACTGGGTGTACTTCGACCCCTACAGCGGTGAGCGCTTCAGCGCCCTGCGCGGGCAGGCGCTCTTTGACTTCGTCGAGGACCTGCATCGGCATCTTGCCGCCGGTGAGCGCGGCAAATGGATCACCGGCAGCTGCGCCATCGCCCTGCTGTTCTTCACCTTGTCCGGGCTCTACCTGCGCTGGCCACGACGCTGGTGGCACTGGCGCAGCTGGCTGGCAGTGGAGTGGAAGCGCAGTGGACGCGGCTTCCTGTGGAGCCTGCACTCCGTGGCCGGCACCTGGGTGCTGTTGATCTACCTGATGAGTGCGCTGACCGGCCTGTGGTGGTCCTTCAACTGGTACCGCAGCGCAGCCAACACCCTGCTGGGCGTCGCACCGGCCGCCAAACACAAGGTCGCCGCCGACGCCGCCCTGGACCTGGAGCGCATCGAAGCCACGCTGTATGCGCTGCCCGGCGTGCGCACCGGCTACATCGACCTGCGTCTGCCGGAGAAACCGGGGCAGGTACTGAATGTGCGCGTGATGGCCGGTGACCCGTCGCAGCGCGGTGGGCGGCATGACCGCGCGCACGATCTGCTGCAGCTGGATCCGGCCAGCGGGGCCATCCTCGATTCACGCCCCTACGCGCGCCAGGGCACCGGAGGACAGCTGGCCACCAGCGTGTTCGCATTGCACTCGGGCAGTTACTTCGGCATGCCCGGGCGGGTGGTGGTGATGCTCAGCAGCCTGGGCATGAGCCTGTTCTTCATCACTGGCTGGCTGCTGTACCTGGACCGGCGCAGCAGCCAGCGCGCTGCGCGCGGGCTGCGCAAGTCGCTACCAGCAACACCTGCAGATGGCGATGGCACGCCGTGGCTGGTGGTGCATGCCAGCCAGAGCGGACTGGGCGAACAACTCGCATGGCGCGCTGCCGCGCAGCTGCAAGCATCCGGCCATGCAGTGCAGGTTCTGCCGCTGGCCCGCGTCGATGCCGCGCGGCTGGCACGCACCGCACAGGCATTGTTCGTGCTGAGCACCTTTGGTGATGGCGAACCTCCGGATGCGGCGCGGGGCGCTGCGCGACGGCTGCTGGCACAAGCGCCGGATCTGTCGGGCCTGCAGTTCGGCCTGCTCGCCCTGGGTGACCGCCAGTACCCGCATTACTGCGGCTTTGGCCGCCAATTCGATGGCTGGCTGCTGGGCAACGGGGCACGTGCGCTGTTCGAGCGCATCGATGTCGATGCCGCTGCGATACCGGCGCTGCGCCAGTGGCAGCAACATCTCGGCGCGCTGACCGGCATCGCCACCGATGACAGCGTGTTGCCGACCGCGACGCAGATGCACGAGTGGCGCCTGCTCGGCCGTGACCGCCTCAATCCAGGCAGCGTGGGCGGCGCCATCTGGCACATCCGTCTTGCGCCACCGGCCGATGTGCAGTGGCAGGCGGGCGACATCCTGCACATCGCGCCCCGCCACAACGCGCGGCACGCCGTTGCGGTGCTGAAGGCACATGGGCTGGATCCCCAGCAGCCGCTGCTGATTGACGGCCAGCCGCGCACGCTGTTGGCGCTGGCCAGCGAGCGCGAGCTGCCCGATGCCGATGCTGCGCTGGCGGTGCAGGATGCCTGCCTCTGGCTGGCAGGGCTGCCACTGCTGCCGGGGCGCGAGTACTCCATCGCATCCTGTACGGATGACGGTGCCGTCGAACTGGTGGTACGGCTGGTCCATGACGAAACCGGACGCACCGGCCTGGGTTCGGGCTGGCTGTCGCTGCATGCGCCTGTCGGTGCCAGCATCGTGGCCCGTGTGCACCGCAACCCCGGTTTCCATCGCGTTGGCGGTGCGCCAATGGTGCTGATCGGCAATGGCACCGGCATCGCGGGCCTGCGCAGCCTGCTGCGCGAAGCCGCGCATGCAGGTGAGCACGGGCACTGGCTGCTGTTCGGCGAACGCCAGCGCGCGCACGACTTCCTGTTCGCCGATGAGATCGAAGCGTGGCAGGGCGATGGCCATCTCGCGCGGGTGGACCTGGCGTTCTCGCGCGATGGTAAGGGCGGCTATGTGCAGGATCGCCTGCGTGCGGCAGCCGATGCCCTGCGCGACTGGATGCAGCGCGGTGCGGTCATCCACGTCTGCGGTTCGCTGCTGGGCATGGCCGAAGGTGTGGACCAGGTGCTGCGCGAAGCACTGGGTGATGAAGCAGTGGAAACGCTGCTGGAGACCGGGCGCTACCGTCGCGACGTGTATTGAGCCACAAGGGTAGTACCGGCCGCCGGCCGGCACTACCGGAGCAGGATCAGGCCGCAGCGCGCGCCTGTGGCATCGACTGCAACTGGAACGCGCCCACCGCTTCGGCCAGCGCGTGTACCTGCGCCTGCATCTGCGCGGTGGAGGCACCCGCCTCTTCCACCAGGCTGGCGTTGCACTGGGTGCTGGCTTCCATCTGCACGATGGTCTGCTTCACCTGCGCGATGCCGGCATGCTGGTCCTGCGATGCACTGCGGATACCGGCCAGCAGCTCGGCCAGCTGCTGCACGCTGCCAACGATCTCGCCCATCGTGATGCCCGCCTGCTCGGCCTGCTGGTTGCCCTGGCCAACACGCGCCACCGAATCCTCGATCAGTCCTTTGATCTGCTTGGCCGCTTCGGCACTGCGCTGGGCCAGCAGGCGCACTTCCGCAGCCACCACGGCGAAGCTGCGGCCCTGCTCACCTGCGCGCGCAGCTTCCACCGCGGCATTCAGCGCGAGGATGTTGGTCTGGAAAGCGATGCCATCGATCAGCTGGGTGATGTCGCCGATCCGCCGCGAGGCCTCGCTGATGCCATGCATGGTTGCGACCACCTGGCCGACGGCCTCGCCACCGCGCTGGGCCACCGCGGCCGCCCCCTGCACCAGGGCATCGGCGCGGCCCGCGGCATCGGCATTGCGGCCAACGGTGTCGGTCAACTCGTGCATCGACGCTGCCGTCTCTTCCAGGTTGGCCGCCTGCTGTTCGGTACGCTGCGACAGATCATGGTGACCGGCAACGATCTCACCCACACCGGTGTCGAGGCTGGACGTCGCCTGCTGGATGCGGGTGACGATGCGGCCCAGTTGCGCGACCGTGGCGTTGGCATCGTCGCGCATGCGTGCGAACACGCCCTGCAGCTCACCTTCCATGCGCACGCTGAGGTCACCACGGGCCAGCGCCGCCAGAAGCGCCTGCAGATCGCCGAGGTTGGTCTCGAAGGTCGCCAGCAGGCGGTTGATGCTGGTCGACAACGTGCGCACGAAGCCCTGTTTTCCCTCCAGCGCGATGCGGCCGTGCAGGTCGCCATGTGCGGCGGCGTCGACCAGTGCTGCCACTTCGGTTTCCAGCAGCGTTTCCAGCGCGCGGCTGCGCCACTCCACTGCCACGCCGAGGAAATGCCCTTCGTCGGTGATGGCATTGGCGATCAGCTGGTAGCGCACGCCGGCATGGCCGATCTCGCGCTCCTCGCGCTGGCGTACGCCGGCCAGGCTGGCCAACGCCGGATGCAGGCGTACCGCGTCGCTGCCCACCAGCGCTTCGTTCGGCAGTTCAAGCAGCTGCAGCAATGCCGGGTTGGCGTAGGCGACCTGCCCTTCCGCATCGATCACCATCAGGCCGGTCTGCGCGCTATCCAATGCCTGGCGCACGCGGGTGTTGCCGCGTGCCACCGCGCGCTCGGTCTCGATGCGTGCGCGCAGGCGCTGCTGCATGTCGACCAGGCGCTGGGCCAGTTGGCCGATCTCGTCGTTGGCGTTGTAGATGCGCAGGGTGGTGTCGAGGCGGTCGTCGGCGATGTCGCTGGCGAAGCGCAGGGTGTCCTGGATCGGCCGGCGCACCGCACGCAGCACCAGCACCAGGCTGGTGATCAGCACGCCGGCCACCAGCAGCAGGGTCAGTGCGAACAGCACGCTCATGGTGCGCGCGCCGGCCTGCTGGCGTGCCTGCGCCCTGGCCAGCGCCGCCACCTGCGCCCGCTGGAATGCGGCCAGTGCAGGCGCTACGTCCGCAGCGGCACCCAGCAGCGACTGCGCTTCCACATCCAGGCCGACACGGGCAGCGGCATACCCCAGCAATGCGGCCTGATACGCCTCCATCCCGGTGCGCAGGGTGTCCTGCACATCCGCAGGCAGGCCCGCCAGCGCGAGGTCGAACGGCAGCTTCTCCTCGCTGGCGCGGTCGGCGTGGGTGGAATCACCGTCCAGCAGCAGCAGTGCCTCCTGCCTTCGCATCTTCTGCAGGGACAGCGCCAGCGCGGGCCGTTGCTGCACATCCACCTGCGCCTGCAGAGTGTCGGCGGCCTGCTGCAGCTGCGCAGCGAGGCCGGCATCACCACGGCCCATCTCGTCGACCCGTTCGAACAGGGCGGCCACACCCTGCGAGAACGCGTCGGCGGCTTCGGTCAGCGCCTGCAGAGCCTTGCGCCGGCCAGCATCCATCGGCATCGCGCGCAGCGCCTGCAGATCGGTCTGCAACGCCTTCTGCGTGGCCAACAGCTGCGCGCGGTCGGCATCATCGAAACTGCGTGCATACTGGGCCTGCAGGCGACGCGCTTCGGCCACCCGCGTGGACAGGCTGGCAGCCAGATCGCTGCCGCGCTGGTAGCTGGCTTGGCTGCGCGCAGCCAGTGCGTTGGCATGGCCAGTCCAGGCGTAGACAGCAGCGATCGCCACCAGGCCCAGGCCGCAGATCCACAGTGTGGCCTTGAGCTTGTTGGCCACGCTGAGCCGATGTGGCTGCAGCCAGCGCAGCAGCCCAGGGGACGCCGAGTGCAACGCAGCAAGGCGCGTGCGCAGGGACCGGAGGTGGGGGACGACGGCCGACATGACAGACTCCAGGCGGAAAGACGCATCTGTATCGGCCTGACTCAGGACAACTTTAGGGCGCTCCTGGTCCACTCCCACCGATTGCTGGCGGACGCGGCCTTTGTACCCGGCACAGGCGACAGGGGGATGACACCCGCGCAATGCTTGACCTCAACCCCGGTTGGGGGAGCACAGTAGATCTCCCTCCCCCGCCCGGCGCGCGCATGACGACGCTCGATGTCCCCCGCTACCTGCAACGCCTGCAGCTGGATGCACCGCCACCGCTGACGCTGGCGGGCCTGACCCTGCTGCAGCAGCGCCACAACGCACTGCTGCCGTTCGAAACCCTCAGCTGCCTGCTGCGCGATGCAGTACCGATCGACCTGGACAGCGTGCAGCGCAAGCTGCTCGACGACCGTCGTGGCGGCTACTGCTTCGAACTCAATGGCGGCCTGCTGGCACTGCTGCAGGCGCTGGGCTTCGATGCACAGCCGTTGAGCGCGCGCGTGCTGCTGGCCGCCCAGGACGGCGAACTGACCGCACGCACCCACCTGCTGCTGCGCGTGCAGGTGGACGGCGATGACTGGCTGGTGGATGCCGGTTTCGGCAGCCTGACCCCGACCGTGCCGCTGCGCGTGCATGATCCGCAGCCACAGGCCACGCCGCACGAGCGCTACCTGCTGCGCCGACTGCCTGGCAACGGTGATTTCGTGCTGTCGGCCGAGTCCCACGATGGCTGGCGGGCGATGTATCGGTTCGACCTGCAGGCGCCGGCACCAATCGACAACGTGGTGGGCAACTGGTACGTGTGCACCCATCCCGATTCCAGCTTCCCCGGCCAGCTGCGCGCATCGCTGACCGGGCCGGACTGGCGCCGCACGATCGGCAGCGGCAACTACACCGAGTACCGCCCCGGCCAGGTACCGGACAAGCGTCCGCTGCACGATGTTGCCGACGTGCGCGAGGTACTGCAGCAACGCTTCGGCATGCAGTTGCCCGAAGACCCGCGGCTTGACCCGGCGATCAATGACTGGCTGCAGCGCTCACGCGCCGCAACCTTGTAGCGCCGAGCCCATGCTCGGCTGAGCTTGGGCTGCTGGGTCAACAGCAGCCGAGCATGGGCTCGGCTCTACGCAACCGCGCGCGCCTGCAGCGCGATACGGTTGCCTTCACTGTCGAAGATCTCGGCCACGCGCCAGTCGCCCGCGTCGGCCGGTCCGAAGCGCAGCGCAGCGCCCGCTTGCAGTGCACGCTCCAGGCTCACCTCCAGGTCATCGACGCCGATGTAGATGCGGGCGCCCTGCTCGGAGGGCCGGTAGTCCGCGCCGTGCACCAGCGCAATGCTGGCACCGGCGGCCTCATCGGAAAACGGCAGGTAGGCCATCCGGCAGTCGTGCAGCACGATGGGCTCGTCCACCGCCACCTGCAGCCACCGCTGGTAGAACGTGATGGCCCGGCCCAGATCACTGGCCGGTATTTCGACGTGCAGGATGGGGTTCATGCCCGCAGCATAACCGGACACTGGTACCCCCTTGCAGGGCAGCAATGGCATGCTGGGAGCGCCCTCAGCGCGGAGTCCTGCATGTCCCTGTCCGACCATCGACGTACCCTGGCACCGCACGGCTTCCTGCGCGTGGCGATCAACCTGGGCAACCCTGTGCTGGCACAGGGCGATGCGCGCTCACCGCGCGGTCCATCACTGGAACTGGCGACCGCGTTGGCGCAACGGATGGGCGTGCAGGCCCGCTTCACCTGCCACGACGCCGCAGCCTCGGTAGTTGCCGCGGCCGCCGAAGATGCCTGGGATCTGGCCTTCCTGGCGATCGATCCGGCGCGTGCCGACGGCATCGCCTTCAGCGCGCCCTATGTGGAAATCGAAGGCACTTATCTAGTGCGCGAGGACAGCCTGGCGCAGCAGGTGGCCGACCTCGACCGCGAGGGGCTGCGCATCGCGGTGGGCCGCGGTGCAGCCTACGACCTGTTTCTCAGCCGTGAACTGCGCCACGCGATGATCGAGCGAGCTGAGACGTCGGCGGCGGCCATCACCCTGTTCGATCAGCAGCGCCTGGATGCCGCGGCCGGTGTGCGCCAGCCGCTGGCGGCCTGGGCGAAGGCACATCCCGGCCATCGGGTGCTGGCCGACCGTTTCACCGTGATCCAGCAGGCGGTCGCGGCGCCGGCCTCGCGCCCCGCCGATGCACTGCGGGCGCTGTTCGAGGAAGTGGAAGCGATCAAGGCGGGCCCGTTGCTGGAGGAAGCGTTCGCGCGTGGCGGGCAGGCGGTCACGCTGCTGCGATGAGTTTGGAGTCGAGCCATGCTCGACTCGCCCTCCGCAAGCGCAGTCGAGCGTGGCCCGACTCTACAGATGCAGATGCGATGGTCGAGCATGCCGCGACGCTACGGATGCGCGTCTGCCATGTGTCGCACATGCTCAGCAGCCTGCGCGTGCAACCAGTCGCGGAAGGCGAGGAAGCCGCGATGGCTGGCCGAGCGCTGCGGGTACACCAACCAATGCGGCCACGCCGTCTTCAGGCGCTGGCTGGACAGTGCGACCAGCTGGCCGGAGTCGAGCAGCAGCCTCGCCCGCGTCACTCGGCCGAGGGCCACGCCCACGCCATCCAGAGCGGCGCGATGGTGCGCCTCCGAATCATCCAGCACCGCCACGAACCGCGCCGGCGCACTCTGCCCACTCAATGCAAACCACGCGCCCCAGGCGCCGTCCGGATCACCCAGCAGCGGCCACTGGTTCAGCGGCACGCGCTCGATCCCTCCCATGCGTTCGATCAGCGCCGGGCTGGCCATCGGCAGCAGCCATTCATCGAACAACGGTTCCACCACCAGGCCCGGCCATTGCCCGCTGCCCAGACGCAGCGCGGCGTCGAACTGGCGCTGCCGCTCGAAATCGACCAGGCGCTCGCTCGACTGCAGGTTGATCTCGATCTGTGGGTGCTCAGCCACGAAATGACCCAGGCGCGGTACAAGCCACGCCGACGCCATCGACGGCACCGCGCTGATCGTCAGCACGTGCTCGGCACGCGCCGCATAGGGCTGGAAGGCTTCGTTGATCGCATCCAGGTGCGGCCCCACCTGGTCGAGCAGGCGCTGTCCCTCCAGGGTGAGCGAGACACCCCGCGGCTGGCGGATCAGCAGCGGCTGCCCGAGCCGCTCTTCCAGTTGCCGCATCTGATGGCTGAGCGCGCTGACGGTCAGGTTCATCGACGCTGCCGCACGCGACAGGTTGCCCAGCCGGGCGGCAGCCACGAAGCCCTGCAGGGCATGGAGCGGAGCACGGGACATCAGGCTTGAAATCCTCTCACGTCACGCTTGCGGAAATGTCGCTTCTTGCCGCTTCATGCTGCCCGTATCGTGCAATCCACTCAAGTGGAGGCGCGCTCATGAACATCTTCGGCGGTTTGTTGTTCCTGCACGGCCACGTGGCCAGCGCCGAGCTGGCACGCCAGCTGGCCGGCCCGTCCACACCGGCTCCGCCGCGCGCGCCGCAACCGGCCACGCCGGTTCAGCGGCCGCGAACCCGTTGAACGCTCTTCAACCTGCATACCAGCGTTGGACGTGTTCAGGCAGCCACGGCATTGGATCGATATCCAATGCCCGACAACCGTCGAGGGTGTCCCGCAGCACACCCTCGCCGGGGCCGCCCGGCATCCGCAGGCCTTCCTCTTCCGGAAGCTGCACCGCCGCCCAGTCGTGCAGCCGGTCCATGCGCACGCGCAGCGCAGCCCGCAGCCATGCCTTCAGCGGGAAACAGCGATAGCCCTGTTCGCCCAACGCATCAACCGCGAGCAACAACGCCTGGTTGGCACCACGTACCCACTCGGTGTGGCCTCCGGCCTTGTCCTGGACCGTCATCGGCGCCGGTGCGCGGTGCGCCTTGAACGGCGAACGCAGCTGCAGCTCCAGATCCCGCGCATCGCGCTCGCTTTCCGCTTCCACCAGTGCACCGGCGTCGAGGTCGAAGAACTCGAACCAGCGCCGGTGCAATGCGCTGATGCGTCCGAGCGGATCACGTGAAAAGCCGATCTTCGCGTAGTCTTCCCACGCACAGGGGAAGACATAGGCAAAGACACGACCGTCGATGCGGATATCCGATTGCATGTGCGCAGGCTGCCTCGTCAACAGCCCGGGCGCAACCGGGCGTTACCGTGTGCACTGCGGCGCTTGGGCAGTGCGGCTTCATGCCGCTGCGGACTATCCTTGCTGGCTGTCGCTGTCATCACCGCCGCCATGCCCTCTGCTGCACCTGCCCCCCTACCGGCCTCGTCCATCACTCTGGAAGCGGCCACCTTTGCGGTGATTCACCAGTACAACGCGGACATCGCCAGGCAACCGGCTTCGCTGACCAAGCTGATGACCGCCTATGCGGCTTACGAATGTGTGGAAGAGCGCGGGCGTTCGTGGGACGACGAAGTCCCCATCGCCGCCGACGACGTGCATGCGGTCGCCGACGATGAAACGCGCATGGGCCTGGTGCCCGGCGAGACAATCTCCCTGGCGCGCCTGCTGGAAGGGTTGATGGTGGTTTCCGGCAATGACGCTGCATTGGCGATCGCGCGCCACCTGGACGGATCGCAGGCGGCATTCCTGGAACGCATGAACCGGCACGCACGCCAGCTCGGGCTGGGCAGCACCTGTTTTGCCAGCGTGTCGGGCATCACCACACCGCACCATGCCTCCAGCGCGCGCGACATGGCCGTACTCGCCGCCTGCCTGCTGAATGACCATCCGCAGATCCTGGCGATCACCGCGCAGCGCGCGTTCGCCCATGGCAGCTTCAACCGCAGCAACCAGAACGCCCTGCTCGGCGAAGACGGCGTGGACGGCTTGAAGACCGGCTACACCCAGGCCGCAGGCTTCTGCCTGGCCGCCACCGCGTGCCGGCCAGTACCCGGGCGGGACCAGCCGGTACGGCTGATCACCGTGGTGCTGGGCTCTGCAAGCCGCGACGCGCGCGACGCACTGGTGCGCGACCGGCTGGCCGCGGGATTCGCCGCTCTGGCCGGCGGCTGACCGCTCGTGCGGCTCAGCGCCGCTTGACCGTCGCCACCATCAGCCGCTGCAGCTCGGCCACGGCACCGGCCTTGTCCAACGCGCCGGCAACAACACCCTCTGAAAGGGCTTCAGCCGCACCGAGGATGGCCCAGCGCCCCGCCAGCGACACCGTGCCGCCGGTTGCGAACCGGCCCAGCCAGACCTGGCAGTTGTCGATGAAATCCTGCTGGTAGCGCCGTCGCACCTCATACAGTTCCGGCGCCCCCACCAGCGCGGCGAGGATGCCTTGCACTTCGCTGCCCTGGCTGAGGACGCAGTCGATGTAGCCGGAGGCGATGGCCGCCGCCCGATCGACCAGTTGCGCCCGGGCGCGGCCGATGCGCTCGTGGAAGACCACGGTCTGGCGTCCGTCATAGTCATCGTAGAGCGCCGCCAGCAAGCCATTGCGGGTCACGAAGTGATCGTAGGCCACAGGCTTGGTCACGCCCGCCGCCTCGGCCAGCCGCCCCAGCGTCAACGCTCCGGTACCTTCTCCGCGAACCAGTGCCCAGGCCACATCCAGCAACTGGCGGGTGCGTTGCTCCCGGGTCATTCGGCGGCGCGTGGGGGTGGCGTTGGCGGGCATCGGCGGAGCACGGCGATCAGCGCATCGGAACACCGATTTTACGGCCGATCGCCAGCGCGGTCTGCAGATGCGCTTCAGCGGCACCGGTATCGGCGTCCAACAGCAGGTCGGACGACAGCACGCGTGCGCCGCAATAGTCGAAGATGCCCATGTCGATCTGCGTCCTCATTGCCGCGTCGTAGCCACGACGTTCGACCATGGCTGCGTCGGCGCCGCCCAGCGCCACCAGATGCACATTCAGGCGCTGCAGCTTCTTCACCAGCCTGCCCTGCGCGTCCTGCGCGTAGGCCCAGTCGTTGGTGAACACACGGTCGATCCAGCCTTTCAGCAGCGCCGGGAACGACCACCAGTACAACGGGAACACCAGCACCAGCGTATCGGTGGCATCCAGCCTCGCGTGCTCGGCAGCGACATCGGCGGGTACCGCGCCGGTGCTGCGGAACAACGCCTGGTCCTGCGGGTTGAAGCGCGGATCGAAGCCTTCGGCCATCAGGTCGGCATAGGTCACGGTGTTGCCGGTGTCGGCCGCGGCAATGGCATCACCGATGCGACGCGCCATCGCGTGGGTCAGTGAACCGGGCTCAGGGTGGGCGATGACAATGAGGCTATGCATGGGGATCTCCAGACATCAATACCTACCAATGGTAAGTATCGATTCCGGGGAAACCAGCGCCACCGATGGGACGCTGTTTTCGTGTCCAACGTATAGTGCGGCGTTCCCGCTGAGCTGCCCGACGATGCACCGGTATCTGCTTGCCCTTCTGCTGGCCCTGCCGATGGCAATGGACGTTACGCCCGCGCTGGCCGGTGAACTCAGTCCGGAAGACTCGGCCGCATTGCGCAAGGAGGTGCAGGCGATGATGGGCGCCTTCGCCCGTGGCGATACCGAGCTGATCATCGCGCGTACCCATCCCAGCCTGAAGCAGCTGGCCGGTGGCGACGAGGCCTATGCGCGGGCGACCCGCGACACGGTGAAGGCGCTGCGCAAGGCCGGCGTCACCATCGTCAGCGACGAGGCAGGCGTGCCGGGCCGCACCTATGCGGCCGGTGACGAGGAAGTCTGCTTCGTACCGCGCCAGTCACTGCTTCGCGTGCGCGAAGCGCCGATGCGCAGCACGTCATTCATGGTTGCTGTGCGACGCGTCGGTACAACGCAATGGCGCTATCTGGACGGCGCGGCGATGCTGGACAACCCGGCACTGCTGCGGCAACTGCTGCCGGCACTGGAGCCGGGTGTGACGCTGCCCAGGGGTGGGATGGAAGCGCTGTAGTCGCAGGCGCGCGTCCATCCACGCCCGGGCTGGATCCATTGCAGGCCTGGGTGTGTGTCAGCGGAACAGCGCGTTCAACGCCGCGCCCGAAGCCGCCTGCTGCAGGCCATCGAAGCGTCCGTCCTGCACGATCGGCTGGGTCGCCTGCATCAACCCACCCCACGCAGCTCGCGCCAGCGCACCGCCCAGGCTGACCCGTCGCACGCCGAGTGCGGCGATGTCCTGCAGGCTCAGCGGTGTCGGTCCACCCACCAGCAGGTTCACCGGCTTCGCCCCCGCAGCGGCAACCACCGCGCTGATCTGTTCGCGCGTGCTGATGCCCGGTGCATACAGCACATCGGCGCCGGCCTCGGCATAGGCGCGCAGGCGCTGCAGGGTGTCCTCCAGATCCGGCACGCCAACGAAGAAATTCTCGGCCCGCGCGACCAGCAGCACATCGCCCCCCGCGCGGTCGATGGCCGCACGTGCTGCACACAGTCGCTCGACCGCCTGCCCGATCGGCCGCAGCGGCGCATCGGCCACGCCGCTGGCGTCCTCGATCGACAGCGCCGCGATACCGGTGTCGATGGCCGCCGCCACCGCCTCGCCCACTGCCTGTGGCGTGGCGCCGAAGCCATCACCGAAATCGGCGTTCAACGGCAGCGGTGTCGCGGCCGCCATCAGCCGCAGATGTTCCAGTGTGGCCTGCAGCGAAACCGCCCCATCCGGCCGCCCTTCACTCCAGGCGCAGCCGGCACTGGTCGTGGCCAGTGCCTGGAAGCCCTGCCGCTGCAGGTAGCGGGCGCTGCCCACGTCCCACGGATTGGGCAGCACGAAGCAACCCTGCGCGTGCAGCTGGCGGGAAAACGCGCGCGCTTGCGCTGGGTGTCGGCATCAAGCGAGGTCATGGCGGGTTCCCGGGCGGCGGACCTGCACCCTAGCCCGCCCCGCGGCGGCACTCAATCACGGCGTGGGCCAACGTGCATGAGGTGATGCCGGCTGCTTATTGGACACCACCGTGCACGCTGCCCGAGCGTGCTTGCCTGCCACACAGTGCCCCACGGAGCCCCAGATGCACCCGGACCCGCAGACCCTGATCAATGCCGGCGACGATGACGCCCATTGGGCCGACCTGCTTTCACCCGCGCGCCGTCGCCTGATCGCGTCGGCCGGGCTGGCCGCTGGCGGCCTGGCCAGCGCGTCGGCTGCCACCGCAGCCGCGCGCAGCGACAACGCCGTGAACACCACCGAACCCGGGCGACCCGGCTTCCGCGCCATCGTTCCGCCGGCGCCCGAGGGCCGCAGCCCCTGGGGCCAGGCCACGGCCAGCGAACCGACCCCGCGCCCGGCCAGCGTGCGTCCCGGCGAGGCCACGCTTCCGACGCGCCCGCGCGCCTACACCGACATCAAGAGCTACCACGCTCACATCTACTTCGATGAGGACAGCTTCGAAAAGGCCGCGCTGCTACGGCGCTGGGCCGCCGAGCGGTTCCCGGTGGAGCTGGGCAACTGGAACCTTGAGCCGCGTGGGCCGCATGTCACGCCCTCGTTCTATTTCGGCTTTACCAACGACCTGCTCCCCGTGCTGGTGCCCTGGCTGCAGCTCAACAGCTTGGGCCTGACCATCCTGATCCATCCCAACACCGGGGACGGCCGCGCCGATCATCTGTATTACGCGTTGTGGGTGAACCGCGCGCAGCCGGTGAACGCGTACAACTGGCCGGCACCGAAGCCTGGGGAACGGGAGCCGCTGGAAGAGGTGTTCCCGAACGTGGTGCCGACGGTGCCGCTGGAGACCTGACCCGCCATTCCGGTGGGTGCGTAGCTTGCTGCATATGGAACTTCCTTCATCCACGCATGGCGTGGATCTACTGACCGCCGGCCCCGTCGCCCGCGCTTGGCGCGGATCCCCCGGCGTGGCCCTTGCCGCCATCGTCGGCCTACGTGCATCCATCCCCCGCCCGCAAGGCATTCAGCGCGCCTTGATCCGCCGCCCCGCATAGGGCCGCAAGCGCTTCCGCAGATTTCAAACGGTCGATTGAAACGCTGCAAACTTCGCCGAACTGGACAGCATCCGCCGGTTCCGCCAGACTGCCGCCCTTTCCCGTCTTCCGGATCCCATGGCGAAGCTGCTGGTCCTGCACGGCCCCAACCTCAACCTGCTCGGCACCCGCGAGCCGGAGGTCTACGGCCACACCACGCTGGCCGACATCGACCAGGCCCTGGTTGCCCAGGCCTCGGCCGCCGGGCACGCCGTAGAGAGCCTGCAGTCCAACGCCGAGCATGTACTGGTGGACCGCGTGCAGGCCGCACGCAACGACGGCACTGCCTTCATCCTGATCAACCCCGCCGCGTTCACCCACACCTCAGTGGCCTTGCGCGATGCGCTGGCGGCGGTGGCGGTGCCGTTCATCGAAATCCACCTGTCCAACCCGCATACCCGCGAACCGTTCCGCCAGCACAGCTACTTCAGCGACAAGGCGGTGGGCGTGGTGTGCGGCTTCGGTGCCGACAGCTACCGCTACGCGATGGACGCGGCGCTGCTGCGGGTATCCGCCACCTGATTGTCGACCCGGGCGCCCACGGCGCTCTCCTCACCTAGAAGAAACCAAAGAGGCCCTCATGGATCTGCGCAAAATCAAGAAGCTGATCGACCTGCTGGAAGAGTCGAACCTGGCTGAGATCGAAATCAAGGAAGGCGAAGAGTCGGTGCGCCTGTCGCGCGCGCCGGTGGCCGGCTACGCCGCCCCGGTCGCCGCCCCGGTGTATGCCGCTCCGGCCGCTCCGGCGGCGCAGGCGATGCCGATGCAGTCGCCGACCGAAGCCTCCACCGGCGGCACCGCCAAGCCGGGCCCGGCACTGCCGGAAGGCCACGTGCTGCGCTCGCCGATGGTCGGCACCTTCTACGCCTCGTCCGCCCCGGACAAGCCGGCCTTCGTTACCGTTGGCCAGCAGGTCAAGGAAGGCGAGACCCTGGCCATCATCGAAGCGATGAAGATGTTCAACCCGATCGAAGCCGACACGTCCGGCACCATCGTCGCCATCCTCGGCGAGAACGGCCAGCCGGTCGAATTCGACCAGCCGCTGTTCGTGATCGGCTGAGGGGCACGCCATGCTCGACAAAGTCGTCATCGCCAACCGAGGGGAGATCGCGCTGCGCATCCTGCGCGCGTGCCACACCCTCGGCATTCGCACGGTGGCCGTGCACTCCACGGTCGACCGCAACCTCAAGCACGTGGCCATGGCCGACGAGTCGGTCTGCATCGGTCCGGCGCCGTCGCCGCAGAGCTACCTCAACATCCCGGCCCTGATCGCCGCCGCTGAAGTCACCGACGCCCAGGCCATTCACCCGGGCTACGGCTTCCTTTCGGAGAACGCCGACTTCGCCGAACGCGTGGAGGAGTCCGGCTTCATCTTCATCGGCCCCAAGGCCGACACCATCCGCATGATGGGTGACAAGGTCGAGGCCATCCGCGCGATGAAGGCCGCCGGCGTGCCGTGCGTGCCCGGTTCGGGCGGCCCGCTGGGTGAGGACATCGTCGCCAACACCAAGATCGCCCGCGAGATCGGTTACCCGGTCATCATCAAGGCGGCCGGCGGTGGCGGTGGTCGCGGCATGCGCGTGGTGCACGCCGAAGCCTCGCTGAAGACCTCGATCGAAACCACCAAGAGCGAGGCCAAGGCCGCGTTCGGCAATGGCGAGGTCTACATGGAGAAGTTCCTGGAGAATCCGCGCCACGTGGAAATCCAGGTGCTGGCCGACGGCCAGGGAAACGCCATCCACCTGGGCGAGCGTGACTGCTCGATGCAGCGCCGTCACCAGAAGGTGGTGGAAGAAGCGCCGGCACCGGGCATCACCGCCGAGCAGCGCGAGCAGATCGGCAAGGTGTGCGTGGAAGCCTGCATCCGCATTGGTTATCGCGGCGCCGGCACCTTCGAGTTCCTGTACGAGGACGGCCGCTTCTACTTCATCGAAATGAACACCCGCATCCAGGTGGAGCATCCGGTCACCGAAATGGTCACCGGCATCGACCTGGTGGCCGAGCAGCTGAAGATCGCCGCCGGCCAGAAGCTGTCGATCAAGCAGAGTGACGTGGTGCTGACCGGCCATGCCATCGAATGCCGTATCAACGCCGAGGATGCAGAAACCTTCGTGCCGAGCCCGGGCACCATCACCGGCTTCCATCCGCCGGGCGGTCCCGGCGTGCGCGTGGACACCCACATCTACAGTGGCTACCGCGTGCCGTCGAACTACGACTCGATGATCGGCAAGCTGATCGTGCACGGCCCGGACCGCGAAACCGCCATTGCCCGCATGCGCGTGGCACTGAGCGAAATGGTGGTCGATGGCATCAAGACCAACGTCGCCCTGCAGCAGCGGATCATGCGCGACAAGGGCTTCCAGGCCGGTGGCCAGAACATCCACTACCTGGAAAAGCGCCTGGCCGAACGCAAGAACAAGCCGATCGCGCTGACCTGATCGGCGCCGCGTGCTGGACATGAAAAGGGCGGGGATATCCCCGCCCTTTTCCGTTTGCTGCAGCGCCGAGCCCATGCCCGGCGCTACAGCAGGCGCATCAGCGCTTGTCGGCAGCTTCGGCCGGGATCTGCGAGTTCGCCAGCGGACGCACGCCGTTGGGCGAGGTCGGGTCGACGATCACCATGGTCTCGGTCGAACCGTCCGGCCACACCACCTGGAAGGTGCTGCCCGCCGGCAGCGACGCAAACGGCATGCCGCTCTGCGCCCGATAGACCGCGGCCACCTGGCTGGCGCCGGCACGGCGCACGTCTTCCTGCGCCTTCACCGTAGTCAGTTCCACCTTCGACAGATGCCGGTAGCGATCTTCATAGGTATCGATCATCAACAGGCCAACGGCGCCGGCCGAGTAGGCCACGAACAGGGCCACCCAGAACCAGAACTTGGCCCCGTGCAGGAATCGGCGGTAGTTCATTGCTCGTTCCTCTTTCCAACCAATCGCTTGATCCATTCCTTCATCTTCCCAGCGCCCTGCCGCGATACCGCAGCGTCATACACGAAATCCCGGAAATCCTGCGTACCATCCTGCGAACAGATCCCTCCGTTCGCACAAAAACTGTTGACCAGCACACTGTCTGCCCCACACGGTAGACCGAGTTCGCAGGCCGCGAGCCGCCATGCGAGTTCACTCAGCTGCTCGCCCGCCACCAGCCCGCTGAGCGCGCGGTCACCCGAGGCACGCACGCCCATCCCCGGAGCGATGGCCATGAAGGCCTCCGGGTCGCGCGAGGTGCGCACCCGTTCAACCAGGTCACGGCGGTACTCGGGGCTGTCCTGCAGCGGTTCGCCCTCGGCGAACAGCGCAGCCTCGGCAGCCAGGTTGCCCTGTGCAGCCGCCTTGCGCCGTTCGGACAGCACCAGGGCCGTGCCCAGCTTGTCGCCCGGCACGAACCCGCCGCAACGCTGCGCGACGCGTTCGCGCGCCTGCACCATCGCCGGTGCGGCAGTCAGGCCCAATCCGGCCAGCACGTTGTTGTCCAGGCGGTAGCCACCCGGATCGACCGCATACTGCGCGCAATAGTCGTAGACACGGCTGAGCATCCAGCGCGCCTCGTGATTGCCTTCGTCCGCCTGCGCACGCAAACGCTGCGCATAGGCGTAGAGGTCGGTGGCCTCTTCGAGATCAGCGCGGATATCCAGGGGCAGCCCGGACGGCAATGCACCGCCACGCTCGAAGGGTGCCAGCCGGCGCGCGAGCGCCTCCGGCATCACCGGCAGCGGTGCCGCACTGTCAGTGGCCGCCCCTCCAGCCGCCAGATCCGCCGAGGCTACCGAAGAAGCCGGAGCATGGCCGCTGGCCCGATAGCCGGCCACGCCCAGCACGGCCACGGCCGGCAGCACGAGCAACCAGGTTTTCAGGGTAGGAGCGAAGGCCATCGGCGGCGGCGGGCGATACGGCACACAGGAAAGCACGAAGTTTAGCAAGGCCCGACGGGCCTGTCTGAACGGGCTTAGTTCATCCAGGCACAGCATCTCAGGCAATACGGAGACGCTCCGATGGTCTAGCATGGCCCCCTTTCCTGCGATTGCCCCCACCACCATGCCGTTCCTGGAACTGACCCTGCGCTGCACCGAAGCCACCCAGCCCCGCTATGAAAATGCGCTGGAGGACGTGGGTGCACTGGCCGTGACCCTGCTCGATGCCGAGGCCGATACCAGCAACGAACAGGCCATTCTCGAACCAGGCGTGGGCGAGACCCCGCTGTGGGACACCCTGGTGCTGAGCGCGCTGTTCCCCGCCGACAGCAACGCGCTGTTGCTGCTGGCCGCACTGGAATCCTTCGATCCGGAACTGGACTGGAGCAGCGGCAGCTTCCGCACGGTCGAGGATGAAGACTGGGAACGCGCCTGGCTGGACCAGTTCCAGCCGATGGATTTCGGCAGCCGTACCTGGATCGTGCCGTGGAATCACGAACTGCCCGACGCCGCACAGGCCGCCGACGCCGCCGTGGTACGGCTGGACCCGGGCCTGGCGTTCGGTTCGGGTACCCACCCGACCACCGCACTGTGCCTGCGCTGGCTGGACCAGTTGGCCGTGGATGGCCTGCTGCAGGGCCAGCGCGTGCTCGACTTCGGTTGCGGCTCGGGCATCCTTGCACTGGCCGCGCTGAAGCTGGGCGCCGCTGAAGCCATCGGCGTGGACAACGATCCGCAGGCGCTGGTCGCCACCGCCGACAATGCCGAGCGCAACGGCGAACAGGCCCGCATGCACGTGTACCTGCCGCAGGACGAACCGGCCGCGACCTATCCGATCGTGGTCGCCAACATCCTCGCCTCGGCGCTGGATGCGCTGGCCGAACTGCTGGCCGCACGCGTCGCCGCCGGCGGCCGCATCGCCCTGTCCGGCATCCTGCATGGCCAGGAAGGCGAACTGCTGCAGCGCTACGCGGCCTGGTTCGATGATCTGCAGGCCACCCAGGACGGCGACTGGATGCGCATCACTGGCGTGCGCCGCGCCTGATCGTGGTTGAATGACCGCTGGATCCGAGCCCGCGCCCTGAGCATGTCCGAGCCGAACCCACCCCGCCGCCCCCTGGCCACCTTCCTGCGCAAGACCCCGGAAGGTGAGGTTGCGCCTGCGTCCGATCCGCGCATGCAGGATCAAACCGGGCAGACAACGCCTGTGGAGCAGGTGCAGGCCGAGCCCAGCAATCTGGCGCAACCACCGGCCACACAAATGCGACACGACGATGACGCTGTCATCGTTGCTGAAGCTGCAGCCATCGAACCGGCGCTGGCCGCGGTGCAGGCAACGGCGGTCACCAGCGATGCCCCCAGCTTCCTCGGCAGCGCACGCCAGCGCACGCTGCCAGCCCCCCGCTGGCACTGGCTGCTGGTCGCCGGGCTGGCGTTGTTGCTGGTCCTGCAGAGTGTGCTGGCCGACCGTGCGCGGCTGGCTGCCGACGCCGGCAACCGCGTATGGCTGGGTGCACTGTGTGGCGTGCTGCGCTGCAGCCTGCCCGCCTGGCACGAGCCCGCTGCGTTCACCATGACCAGCCGCGAGATCCGCCCCTTGCCAGGCCAGGCCGGCGTGCTGCAGGTGCAGGCCAGCATCCGCAATGATGCGCGCTGGGCACAGGCGTGGCCGGACCTGCGGCTGTCATTGTCCGATGCCGATGGCCGGGTGATCGGCAGCGGCGTGTTCACGCCCGCGCAATACCTGGGTGAGAACCCCGGCGCAGCCCTGCTGGAACCGGGCCAGAGCGCGCGCGTCGCGTTCCGGGTACAGGAGCCCGCTGCGTCCACCGTCGCATTCACCTTCGACTTTCTCTGACCGGGGGCAGGCGACCAGCCGTGGCAGGCTGGGCACGCTCGCGCTAGACTGGCCGCCACCACCTCGTCCGGCCGCGCGCTCCGCGCGCACGGGCCAACCGAATCGGGAACCCCCTTGAACGCTGTCCTTTCTCGTCCTGACAACAGTCGTGGCGCTCCCCGGCCACCGCTGCGTGAACACGTCGCCCAGTCCGTGCGCCGCTACCTGCGTGACCTTGATGGCTGCGATGCGGACGATGTCTACGAGATCGTGCTGCGCGAGATGGAGATCCCGCTGTTCGTGGAAGTGCTCAACCACTGCGAAGGCAACCAGAGCCGCGCCGCGGCGATGCTGGGCATCCACCGTGCCACCCTGCGCAAGAAGCTGAAGGAATACGGCATCAGCGCGTAAGCGCGCGTGGGTGGCGCCAGCCGCTGGCGTGCAACTCAATGATGCACGATGGCACGATGCTGCAGTTGCCGGCCAGCGGCCGGCACTACCGGTAGATCCACGCCATGCGTGGATGGAAGCCGGCAGAATCAACCGCCGCCGCCCGCCTTCCAGTAATACCGCACCACGTGGAAGAACACCGGCGCGGCGAAGCACACCGAATCCAGCCGGTCGAGCATGCCACCATGGCCCTCGATCATGTGGCCCCAGTCCTTGATGCCACGATCACGCTTGATCGCCGACATCACCAGGCCGCCCCAGAACCCCATCAGGTTGATCAGCAGCGACAGGCCGAACGCCTGCAGCGGCGTGAACGGGGTGATCCACCACAGCGCTGCGCCCAGCGCGCTGGCACTCAGCACGCCACCGACGAAGCCCTCCACCGTCTTCGATGGCGACAGCTTCGGCGCAATCAGATGCTTGCCCAGCAGCTTGCCCCAGATGTACTGCAGCACGTCCGAGGACTGCACCACGATCACCAGGAAAGCGAACAGCAATACGTTGCGCGCCGGATCGTAGCCCGGCACGTGCAGGTTCAGCAGCAGCGGCACGTGCGAGATGCAGAACACGCAGATCATCAGGCCCCACTGCACCTTCGCGGTCCGCTCCAGGTAGTGCGTGGTGTCACCGCCGATGGTCGACAGGATCGGCAGGAACAGGAACGCATAGACCGGAATCAGCAGCGTGTACATGCCGTACCAGTCGATCCACACCAGGTAGTACTGCCACGGCAGGACGATGTAGAACGCGGCCAGCAGCGCGTAGTAGTCGCCCGAGCGGGTCGGCGCCAGCGTGATGAACTCGCGCAACGCGAACAGCGAGATGATCGCGAACAGCACGATCACCCCGGCACGTCCGAAGAACAGCGCCAGCCCGACCACGATCGCCATCACCCACCAGGCGCGGATGCGTGACACCAGGTTGGCGATGACTGCACTGGGCTGGCCGCGCTGGCGCCAGCGCAGGGTCTCGGCCACCAGCGTGGCCAGCACCAGCACCGCCCCCACACCGGCAAACAGCAGGCCGGTCTGCTGGCCGACACTCTGCGTTGCCAGATCGCCAGATACATCCAGCACGAAACTCATGCACGACCTCCATTCGGCGCCAGGTCCAGCAGCGCCTGTCGGCTGCGGGCCAGGAAGGCGGCCTTGTCCTCGTCAGCCTGCAGCCGCAGCGGCGTACCGAAGGTGGCCGTGCACAGCAGCGGCAGCGGCAGGAACCGGCCCTTGGGCATCACCCGCTTCAGGTTGTCGATCCACACCGGCACGAACTCCAGTTCCGGTCGTTGCCGTGCCAGGTGGTAGATGCCGCTCTTGAACGGCAGCAGCGGCTCATCGCCCACATTGCGCGTGCCTTCCGGAAACAGGATCAGCGAGCAGTCTTCGTCCACGGCCTCGCGCAGTACCTGCAGCGGATCCTGCTGACGATGCCCGGCCTCGCGCTCGACCAGCACACCGTTGAACACCGCGTCGATCAGGTAGCGACGCAGGCCGTCGCGCTGCCAGTATTCGGCCGCGGCCACCGGGCGCACCTGCCGTCGCAATGCCGGTGGCATCGACGACCAGATCAGCACGAAGTCACCATGGCTGGCATGGTTGCCGTAGTACACGCGACGCTCGCTGGACGGCGCACAGCCGATCCACAGCGCGCGGGCGCCGGTCACCACATGGATCGCGCCACTGCAGGCGCGGGCAATCAGTTCGGCAAGCATCGGTCCCTCCCGTTCACGTCTGCGGCCACAACACGGCCACCACCAGCAGTACGAACTGCACTGCGGTCAGCAGGTACTGGCGCAGCAGCAGGCGGCGCATGCCGGCCCAACGCGCATCCCAGCCGCGCAGTTGTGCAGCGGGCGAGGCACGGCGCAGGCCACTGTCGTGCAGCAGCTGATCGGTGCGGCGCGCGGCGGCTTCGTCGTGCAGGCCCTCATCGCGCAGCAGCTGCAGCAGGTCGGCATCCAGCCCCACACGCCACGCGTGGTAGGCCTGTGCGATGCCCGCGGCAACACTGAGCAGCAACAGCCCGGCAGCGATCATCGCCAGCCCCGTCTCGATGCCTAGCAGCAGCAACGCCACCAGCAACAGGCCCAGCGACAGGCATGCCGGCCAACGCCCCTGCCGCAGCAGCAGCTGCATGGTCGCCAGATCGGGAACGGTGCTCATGCGCGCGCTCCTGCTGCAGCGGTGATGGCATGCAGATGCGCCGCGCCCAGCACGATGCCGGGGCGTGCCACACGCACGATCGCGACCGCAGCGTCAGCATCGGCCGCACGACCGCTGCGCAGCAGCCAGGTGGCCACGCTGGCCGCACTGCGCGAATAGCCCAGCGCACAGCACACCAGCAACGGTCCGTGCGCATGGAGCCGCTCGATGGCCTCGACTGCCTCGCGCAGCTGCTCCGGCGTGGGCACTACCAGGTCCAGCATCGGCACACTGGCGTACGCCGCGCCTGGCGCGCGGCAGGACAGCTCGGCACAGGCATCCACCACGCCCGACAGTGGCGGCGGCAACGCGCCGTCGGGAATGCGCCCCAGCCACACGCCGTCCATCACCGGCACCGGCTGCGGCACACGCCGCGTCCATAGCCGCGAATTGATCCAGGCTGCACCCAGGTACGGCGCCAGCAGCCAGCGCGCGGCCACGGTCAGGCGACCATCGGCGCGTTTCTGGAACACCGCCGTACCCAGCCCCGCATAGGCCAGCGCCACCAGCAGCAGCGACACCACCGGCCACAGCAGCCAAAGCGCCGTGCCCCCCAGCACCACCACCGGCACCAGCAGCACCCCCGCGCCCAGCAGATAGAACGAGGCCAGACGCCAGCGCTTTGGATCACGCGCCGTGCGCCAGGCCCGCAGCGGCGGCGTACCCTGCTCCGGCCACAGCCAGACGCACAGCCAGCCGGCCAGCAGGCCGGTCGGGATATCGATGAAATGATGCTGGAACGTGGTCAGCACCGAAACACCGATCAGCAGTGCCCACACATGCAGCACCCAACGCCACACGCCGTGCAGGTACTGCGCGAACTTCACCCACAGCACGATCAGCAGCACGATGTGCAGCGATGGCGCCTGGTTGAACGGCTTGTCGAAGCCCAGCAGCACATCGAACAGCCAACCGAACACGCCGCCGATCTCCGGCCGCTCGAAGCTGAAGCGCAGTGGCCACAGCAGGAAACAGGTCACCGCGATCAGCTGTGCACTGAGCAGCCGCAGCGCGTGCCGGTCCAGTTCGAGGCGCTGACGGCACAGGAAGAAGGAGACCGCGTAGAACAGGTCGATCGACCAGTACGGCACGATCGTCCACGGAACGAAGGGAATGCGCGTCTCCCAGGCGAACGCCATCACCGGCAGTTCGGGATGGCGACCAGCCATCCAGTTGGCGAAGCCGTAGCTGGCGAAGAAGAACGGTCCCAGCAGAACCAGCCACAGCAGGGCGCGCCGCCAGGGGCGCCCTTCCGCGGCCAGTGGGGTTGCGGCCAGCGTCGCCATCACGCGGTCCGGCGCGCCAGCGACACGGTGAAGATGCCGAAGTCATCGATGCGCTGCGCCACCTTCTCGAACCCGGCCAGGCGCACCAGCTCATCCATCTCCTGCTGGGTACGGCGGCGCATCACCCACGCGGCGCCGCCTCGATGGCTGGTCAGCGCGCGGGCGATGAATTCCAGCTGCGGGTGCCAGGGCTGGCCGGTGTAGGCCAGGTAGCCGCCCACTGGCACTGCCGCAGCGATGCCCTGCAGCGATCGCAGCACCGCATCGTTGTCGGGGAACAGCTCGTACAGGCCGGACACCACCGCCAGCGTCGGCGCCGGGTCCACCGTGGCCAGCTGTGCCGGGTCGAACGCATCGCCCTGCTCGAAGTGGGCGATGTCGGCTGCACCGAGGCGCTCGATCAAGGCCTGGCCCTGGGTCACGTTCAGATCGCTGAAATCACGCAGCACGATGCGGTCGGCGCGCTGTTCGCCCTGGCCCAGCGCTTCCAGCACATAGCGGCCATGGCCGGCGGCCACGTCCAGCACGCGCACCGGCGTGCCCTGCCCGCGCAGGCGCTGGGCAGCATCGCGCAGCAGTTCCTGCAGGTGCTGGCCACGGATGCGGATGCCGCGCCAGCCGATTGCGTCCAGGTAATTGCGGTCGACCATGCGGCCCAGCGGGCCCTTGCCGCGCGCTTCGTTGCGATAGATGTAGTCGAGCGTGCTGCCGGAATCGAAACCGGTCTGCAGGCCCAGCGCAATGCCTTCGGACAGCGTGCCACCGAAGCGCAGGCCGCCGCGCACCACGCGCCAGCGCAGGTCGGCCAGGCTGTTGCGTTCGGGTGGCCACGCCAGGATCTCTGATTCCTCGAAGGTCGGTCCATGACGGTGCGCGTCACGCCGCGGCAGTTCGCGCAGCGGCTCGGCAAAACGCGTCTGGATGAAGCTGCGGATGCGCGCCAGTGCTGGTGCCCGATCGCGCTCGCCCAGCGTGTCGTGGAAGAAGCCCGGCAGATGCACCCGCTCCTTGATCGGGCTGGACAGGCGTTCATAGAAGCGATCCTGCGGGCCACGGTGCACCACGAAGTCCGAACCGGACACCAGCAGCTGCACCGGCACGCTGATGGCCTGCGCATCGGCGACGATGCGGTCAGCCGCTTCGTACAGGCCCAGCAGCACGCGCACCGAGATCGGCCGGGTGATCAGCGGATCGGTACGGTAGCTTTCCACCCGCGCCGGATCATGGGTCAGCCACTGCGGCTTGACATAGCTGTTGACGAAGAAGTTGCCGCGCAGCTTCTGCATCAAGGCCAGGCCCGGGCGCGCGAACGGCACGTACAGCTTCACCTTGAACGCCGGCGAAGCCATCACCAGCGCACGCAGGCGCGGCGCGTAATCGTGCACCCAGGTCGCGGCGACCACCGCGCCCACGCTCTGCGCGATCACCACGATATTTTCCACCGCGATGCCGTGCTCGGCACCGATGTGGGCAATGAAGCTATCGAGGTCGCGCACCAGCGCCGGGAAGCCCGGTGCATCGCCACGTGCGCCCGGCGAACGGCCATTGCCGCGCGCATCCCAGGCGAAGAAGGCGGTGTCGGGCAGGTCCAGCTCATCGACCAGGTGGGTGACCCGGCCGGAGTGCTCGTGGCCGCGGTGCAGCAGCACGATGGCCTTGGTGGCCGGGGTTGCGGTGGTGCCCGCCCAGTACCGGTAGAACAGCGGTACCTGGTCGAAGCTGTGGAATTCCCGTTCCTGCGCCTGACGCATGCAATCTCCTGATTGTCTTTTTGTATCTGCTTGATTAATTCGGCGAAACCGCCGCTTCCCGCAGGCCGCGACGGACGCGGTTGATCATCGTCAGCACGCACAACACTGCCATGGCTGCAGCCACGCCGCTGACCGTCAGTGCACCGCCCCAGCCGAAGGCCAGCAGCAAGCCCAGCGCACCGATCACGAAGGCGCGGTCGCTCTTGCCCATCGGGCCGTCATAGCGGCGGCTGGCACCGACCATCAGCCCCAGCACGCCGGCGTACTCGCTCAGCGCCGCCGTCCAGGCCAGCAGCCACAGCGCCTCCGGGCGCACGCCGGTTACGCTGAGCAGGCTCAGGTACAGTGCCGCATCGGCGATCACATCGCACAATTCGTTCAGATAGGCGCCCAGCCGCGATTGCTGGCCGAATTCGCGCGCCAGCATGCCGTCCACCGCGTTGAGCGCCATGCGCAGCAGCATCCACAACGGCAGCAGCAGGTACAGCAGAGGCTGGGCAGGCGCGCAGCACCACACGGCCGCGGCCACCAGCAGCGAGACCAAGGCAGCGGCCACGGTCACCGTATTGGCAGTGATCCCCATGCGGAACAGACCGCGTACGGCTGGACGCAACAGGTCCTGGAAACGTCCCTTCAATGCATAGATCGACATGATCCGTACCCGCTGATCCTTGGCAGTGCGGGCACAGCCTACCCCATCGTTGGCAGATTCCGACAACCCTGCTCCGGTCCGCAGCCCAGCCCCCGGATCGGGCCGGATCGATGTGCCCGACCCGCCTTTACGTCAACTGCCACGGCAAATCTGCCCCTGCGGCGCCCGCCACCGGCCCCCACCGCCTACAATATCGGCCCCGCTCCGCTGCCGATTCCGTCCCATGACTGCTGATCTGTTGCCCGTCCGCCGGGCCCTCCTCTCCGTTTCCGACAAGACCGGTCTGGTCGAGCTGGCCACTGCGCTGGCGGCACGCGGCGTGGAGCTGCTGTCCACCGGCGGCACCGCCAAGGCGATCCGCGAGGCGGGCCTGGCCGTGAAGGACGTGGCCGAGGTCACCGGTTTCCCGGAAATGATGGACGGCCGCGTCAAGACCCTGCACCCGATGGTGCACGGTGGCCTGCTGGGCCGTTCGGGCCTGGATGATGCGGTGATGGCCGAGCATGGCATCGGTGCCATCGACCTGCTGGTGCTGAACCTGTACCCGTTCGAGTCGGTCACCGCCAAGGCCGACTGCACCCTGGCCGACGCGGTCGAGAACATCGACATCGGCGGTCCGGCCATGCTGCGCTCGGCGGCCAAGAACTTCGCCCGCGTGGCGGTGGCCACCGATCCGTCGCAGTACGCCGAACTGCTGGCCTCGCTGGACGCCAACGACGGCCAGCTGTCGGCCGCCACCCGCTTCACGTTCTCGGTGGCCGCGTTCAACCGCGTCGCCCAGTACGATGCGGCGATCAGCAACTACCTGTCGGCGGTCACCGCCACCGACGCCGCCGTGCCGGTGCGTGCCGAGTACCCGGCACAGATGAACTCGACCTTCGTGAAGGTGATGGACCTGCGTTACGGCGAGAACCCGCACCAGAGCGGCGCGTTCTACCGCGACCTGTACCCGGTGCCGGGTACGCTGGCCACGTTCCAGCAGCTGCAGGGCAAGGAACTGAGCTACAACAACCTGGCCGATGCCGATGCGGCGTGGGAGTGCGTGCGCCAGTTCGACGCGCCGGCCTGCGTCATCGTCAAGCACGCCAACCCGTGCGGCGTGGCCGTCGGTGCCGGCAACGGCGATGCCTACGAGCTGGCCTACGCCACCGACCCGACCAGCGCCTTCGGCGGCATCATCGCCTTCAACACGCCGCTGGACGCCGCCACCGCCAAGGTGATCCTGGACCGCCAGTTCGTGGAAGTGCTGATTGCCCCGGACTACGAGCCGGCCGCGCTGGAATACGCGCAGAAGAAGGCCAACGTGCGCGTGCTGCGCATCCCGCATGGCGATGGCCTGAACAACTTCGACAGCAAGCGCGTCGGCTCGGGCCTGCTGCTGCAGTCGTCGGACAACCGCGGCATGACCCGCGACGAGCTGAAGGTGGTCAGCAAGCTGGCGCCGACCGACAAGCAGTTCACCGACCTGCTGTTCGCCTGGAAGGTAGCCAAGTTCGTCAAGTCCAACGCGATCGTCTATGCCAAGGACAACCGCACCATCGGTGTCGGTGCCGGGCAGATGAGCCGCGTGTACTCGGCCCGCATCGCCGGCATCAAGGCCGCCGATGCGAACCTGGTGGTGGAAGGTTCGGTGATGGCCTCCGATGCGTTCTTCCCGTTCCGCGATGGCATCGATGCCGCCGCTGCCGCCGGCATCAAGGCGGTCATCCAGCCGGGCGGTTCGATGCGCGATGCCGAAGTGATCGCCGCCGCCGACGAACATGGCCTGGCCATGGTGTTCACCGGCGTGCGCCACTTCCGCCACTGATCCGCATCACCAAGCCGGGCCCTGCCCGGCTTTTCTTTTCCGCACCCGAGAACCCTGTCCCATGAAGATCCTCGTCATCGGCTCTGGCGGCCGCGAACACGCCCTGGCATGGAAGCT
Organism: Stenotrophomonas sp. A3_2; assembly: GCF_036624925.1. Classification (NCBI taxonomy): domain Bacteria; kingdom Pseudomonadati; phylum Pseudomonadota; class Gammaproteobacteria; order Lysobacterales; family Lysobacteraceae; genus Stenotrophomonas; species Stenotrophomonas sp. A3_2. The sequence continues at coordinate 24,920 of NZ_JAZKVY010000252.1, read as the reverse complement.
GGCCCAGTCCTCCCGTGTCACCGAAGTGATCGTGGCGCCCGGCAACGCCGGTACTGCCAGCGAAGACAAGTGCCGCAACGTGGCGGTGAAGGTGACCGACATCGAGGGCCTGCTGGCGCTGGCCCAGGCTGAAGGCGTGGCGCTGACCGTGGTTGGCCCGGAAGTACCGCTGGTGGCCGGCGTGGTCGACCACTTCCGCGCCGCTGGCCTGCGCATCTTCGGGCCGACCGCAGCCGCCGCGCAGCTGGAAGGCAGCAAGGCCTACGCCAAGGACTTCCTGGCCCGCCACAACATCCCCACCGCGTTCTACGCCGTGCACACCGACGTGGACGCCGCGCTGGCCTACATCCGCGAGAAGGGCGCCCCCATCGTGGTCAAGGCCGATGGCCTGGCCGCCGGCAAGGGTGTGATCGTTGCGATGACCCAGGCCGAAGCCGAGGACGCCGTGCGTGACATGCTCTCGGGCAACGCCTTCGGCGATGCCGGCGCGCGCGTGGTCATCGAGGAGTTCCTCGACGGCGAGGAAGCCAGCTTCATTTCGATGGTCGATGGCGTGCATGCGCTGCCGATGGCCACCTCGCAGGACCACAAGCGCGTCGGCGACGGCGACACCGGCCCGAACACGGGCGGCATGGGCGCGTACTCGCCGGCGCCGGTGGTCACCCCGGAAGTACACGCCCGCGTGATGCGTGAGGTGGTGAATCCCACCGTGCAGGGCATGATCGCCGACGGCATCCCGTTCACCGGCTTCCTCTACGCCGGCCTGATGATCGATGCCAGCGGCGCACCGAAGGTGATCGAATTCAACGTGCGCTTCGGCGATCCGGAAACCCAGCCGGTGATGCTGCGCCTGCAGTCGGATCTGGTGGACCTGGTGGAAGCGGCGATTGATGGCCGCCTGGACCAGATCGAGGCACAGTGGGATGCGCGCCCGTCGCTGGGCGTGGTGCTGGCGGCGAAGCCCTACCCGGAAGCGCCGATCACCGGTGACGTGATTTCCGGCCTGGACGACGTGCCGGCCGCTGCCAAGGTGTTCCATGCCGGTACCGCATTGGATGCGCAGGGCCAGGTGGTCAGCGCCGGCGGCCGCGTGCTGTGCGTGGCCGCACTGGGCGACAGCGTGCGCGACGCGCAGGCCAATGCCTATGCCGGCGTAGCCAAGGTGAGCTGGGCCAGCGAATTCCACCGCAACGACATCGGCTGGCGCGCGATCGCGCGTGAGGGGTAAGGCCTGATAGATCCACCACGCAGCCTCCTGCATGGAACCAGATCACGGATTCTGGGAGTCTTCACCGTCCTCGGCATGGAAGCCGGGACGGTGCGCTTCGGGAAGAGGCGACGCACGTCAAGCGAAGGAAATTACGCTGAGTGAATCCGCTATTTCGCCGAGTCAAGATAACGTTTCCAGTTCTCGAAGAGCCGCGCAACGTTCTGCTCATGTGAGTGAGCAGACGGATCATACCCATCAGAAGCTGGCATGTACCTGACAAAGCTCTCCAGAGACTCCGGGTAATCAAAATCAGCGTAGATCCTCTCAACCTCTCCGAGCGGATCAGCAATCTCATCGCGCTTGGCGTAGGCGTCCGCGAGAAATGCAACAAGCCATCTTCTGAGAATCTCATCCTCGTTTGAGTTCTTATCGAATGCCGCCAACTGCGCAGCTACGCTATTACGCTCATCGGGAAGAACCCCTTCAAGCCTTTCAATCAAGGCGTTCAGATTGAACTTCCCTTCCAGTTCCTTCTGCTCCGACGCGCAGTGCTTCACAACCTCAAAGTCAATCAGATGGCGCCCCAGTGCCCATGCCACCTCGGTCTGATTCCAGGGTCCATAGGGTTGAATAGAGTCATACGTTCTCATGGGCACTCACTTCTTGTTTGGTATTCCGTTCATGCTGCCACCTTCCACAAATCTTTGATGGGTCAAGTCGCCAGCCTTGTCGACTATGTATTCAAATCGACCGGCCTTTCCATTGAGTTCACCTGGCAGCTGCGTCAGAGTGCGGACCACGCCGTCACCCCCTGTCAACGGAGTATGAACACCCGCTTCTGCAGCCGTCTCTCGCATAAAGGTCGCCGAATTGTGCCCAGCGTCGGCTTTGAGTGCACTTCCCACAGGTCGGGAATTCAGAAGTGCCCGACCTTCAACACTCAGAGCTTTGGATGCCGCCACACCTGCTCCACCGGCACCTGTAACTCCTGCGATATCAGCAGCGATACTGGTAGCTGCTGATATGACACTTGGATTGGCCATCGCAACCATGCCAGCTTCGATCAGCACTGGGGCAGCCATTGCCGCTGTAACAGCGATTGCGGCCGGTCTCATCGGCTCGTATACGGCGCCATTTCCGGCAGCAATATCCCTCCGATGCTGCTCAACGAATCGCTCTGCGGCCTGCCTTCCATCCGCATCGACGAACCTGTAGGGATTCCCGTTCGCGTACCGATACCTATTGAACTGCTCAACTGGCTTTTGGTGAGCGGTGACTGGGTCCACTGACAAAAACACACCCAATTGTGGATCCATGTAGCGCTGTTGCATGTAGCTCAGCCCTGTGGCCGAGTCACTCACATGTCCGGCGTACCCAGGTCCATCCGTGACCTGACCGCCTACCACGGCCCCGTAGGGCTCGTAGTCATATCGTTTGATGACGTTGCCGTTGGCATCGCTTTCGGCCACAACCGAGCCGAGGGCATCAGTGTGAATGTATGTGATCGTTGTCTGGGCGATTGCGGATGGTGACAGGCCAAGGCCCATCAGCAGCAAGCAGCACAGCCAGGCGCCTATGACACCAAGCTTGCGAGTTCGACCTTCAAATGCCCCGAAGCGGGTGGACACACCGCCTGCAGTTCCCCCGAACCTGCGCATCATTCCAATCCATGAAAGAGCCTTGAAGCAAGGCTTGGCATTCATAGCACAGGAAGGCAGTCATCGGAGTCCAACTCCAGGACTGAGGCCAAAGGGACCATTCTGAATTGGACCAGGCCCTTGGCTATAAACCTCGCGAGGGCTTGAACGGCCACCGGAAGCGCATGACTGCCAGCCATGGGCTGGTACTACTGAAGCAGCCGATCAGCGGCCTGCATTACCAACTGCCATGCCGGCCGAACAAAAAAAGCCCCGACCAACGCCGGGGCTTTTCATCAGAACGGGTTCCGGAAATAGGAACCGAACCTAAGATCCATGCCTTACGCGGTGAACAGCGCCTTCATCTTCTTCAGGGCATTCGCCTCGACCTGGCGGATGCGTTCGGCCGACACGCCGTACTCGTCTGCCAGTTCCTGCAGCGTCACCTTGCTGTCGGCATCCAGCCAACGGCGGCGGATGATGTCACGCGAACGCGCATCCAATTCGGCCAGGCCTTCGCGCAGCAGCTGCATCTGGTTGTCTTCGTTGTCCTCGCGCTCGTAAGCCATCGACGGGTCTTCATCATCGGCAACCAGGAACGCAGCCGGCGACGGCGGTGCGTGTTCGTTGTCCTCGTCGGACGGCGCATCGAAACCGATATCGCGGCCGGACAGGCGCGACTCCATTTCCATGACCTCGCGCTCGGACACGTTCAGGTCCTTGGCCACCGCGCTGACTTCCGCCGCGTTCATCCAGCCCAGGCGCGTCTTCGACTTGCGCAGGTTGAAGAACAGCTTGCGCTGCGCCTTGGTGGTGGCGACCTTCACGATGCGCCAGTTCTTCAGGATGAACTCGTGCATTTCGGCACGGATCCAGTGCACGGCGAAGGAGACCAGGCGCACGCCCATGTCCGGGTCGAAGCGCTTGACCGCCTTCATCAGGCCGATGTTGCCTTCCTGGATCAGGTCGCCCAGGGCGAGGCCGTAGCCGTTGTAGCCGCGGGCCACATGCACCACGAAGCGCAGGTGCGAATGCACCAGCTCGCGGGCGGCGTCCAGATCGTTACCGTCGCGGAAGCGACGGGCCAGGTCCTGTTCGTCATCGACCGACAGCACCGGAATCTGGTGCACGGCACCGATGTAGGCGTCCAGCGAACCGAGCGCACTGGGAATCGGGAGATTGTTTGCCACAAGGGCAGTAGAGGTGTTCTGGCTCATAGGCACCCATCTTAGCAGTCCGGGATTTGGACTGCTAAAGGAGGAAAAAGTTCCAGCATCCCATTGATGCAACACTGGTCCCAAACAGAGCCCTACCGTAGCGCGATTTGATGACAGTGGCGAGCACGCTTTTCGGGATTCACAATCCCTTGGAATTCAAGCAATTACCCACTGAAAACCTGCCGATTCCGGTCAAGCGGAGCTGAACGCGCCGTTCCGGAGGCCCATTCAGGACGGGGACGTTGTCCGGCGTTCAGGCCCGGCCACTCGCCGGCGCTCAGAGCGCCGAGCGCGGCGGCAGCGACCAGTCGATCGGGGCCTGGCCGCGGCGCTGCAGGTACTCGTTGGCCATGGAGAAATGGCGGCAACCGAGGAAGCCACGATGGGCCGACAGCGGCGACGGATGCGGGGCCTTCAGCACGCGATGGCGGCGGGTGTCGATGACCTTGCCCTTCTGCTGCGCGTAGGCGCCCCAGAGCATGAACACCAGGCCTTCGCGCTCGCGGTTGAGCACGTCCACCACATGATCGGTGAAGCCTTCCCAGCCACGGCCCTGGTGCGCGCCGGCCTTGCCCTCCTCCACCGTCAGCACGGCATTGAGCAGCAGCACGCCATGTTGCGCCCAGGGGATCAGGCAGCCGTGGTCCGGGCGCGGGATACCGAGATCGCTCTCGATCTCCTTGTAGATGTTCAGCAGCGACGGCGGCACCGGCACGCCGGGCGGTACCGAGAAACTCAGGCCGTGGGCCTGGCCGCGCCCGTGGTACGGGTCCTGGCCGAGGATCACCACCTTCACCTGCTCGAACGGCGTGGCGTCAAACGCTGCGAAGATCTGCGGCCCGGGCGGGAACACCGCCGCACCGCTGGCCTTGCGCTGGCGCAGGAAGGCCGACAGCTCGCGCATCTGCGGCTGCAACAGGTACTCACCGACGTGCTGCTTCCAGCTCGGTTCCAGCTGGATCGTCGGGGTGTCGGTTACTTCATCGATCATCGCAACAAAGGTCCATCATTCAATCGAGCCAGGCGCAGCTGGAACAGCACCTTGGTGACCAGCAGCCGCTCTTCGATCGGCTTGAGCACCAGGTCGTTGGCACCGGACTGCAGCAGCCCGGTCTGGTTGTGGGGGTTGCCGTCGCCGGTCATCACCAGCACGGGCAGGCGGCGCTTGCCGTAGCCGAAGTCCACGCGCACGCGCTGCACCACGTCGCGGCCGCTCAGCTCGCCCTTCAGGGTGACGTCGGTCAGCACCAGGTCGATGCGGTGGCGGCTGCGGCCCAGCGACTCGGCGGTGAGCAGGGTGAAGGCCTCTTCGGCGCTGACCACGTGCAGCACGTTCAACTGCTGCCGCTCGAGCATGCGCTTGGTGGCCTCGGCCACTACGCGGCTGTCCTCGATATAGAGGATGGTGGCGCCGGGGATGGTCTGCGGCTGCACATAGCCACGGATGAAGGTCGCCAGCGCTTCATGGCCCAGGGATTTGTCGAAATAGTCGGTGACGTACTCGGTGAAGCGGCGCTGCTCCAGGTGCTGCTGGGCGTCGCCGGAAACCACGATCACCGGCACATAGGCCTGTCCGGCCGCTTCGCGGACCATGCGCGCCAGCGCCAGGCCGTCGCCATCACGCAGGGTCAGCGAGGTCGTCACCAGGTCCACCGGGCCCTGCGCCAGCGCCTGCCGCGCGTCTTCGATGCTGTCGCAGCCAATCACCTCCACGCCCGGCAGGTCGCGCTGCAGGACGTCGGCGATCAGCTTGCGGACCAGCTTCGAGCCATCGACCACCATCACCCGCGTCGCGGGCCCTTCAAGGTGCTTCAGCGCTTGCGGTTGCATGCCGGTCTCAGGTATCGGTCGGGCGGGTCTGGCGGAGGAAGTGGCCGGTCACCAGCCAGGCACCCAGCCAGCCCAGCAGCAGCGTGCCGAGCAGGACCAGGCCACCATGCAGCAGGTCCAGGCCATGCAGCACGAACGGGCTGCCGTAGCTGCGCGAGAGTTCGGCCAGCGGCACGCGCAGCGCGGCACCGGCGGCGCCGATCAGGGCCAGTGCAACCGCGCCTGCGCCCAGGCCATACCACGCACCCAGATACAGGAAGGGGCGGCGGATGAAGCCATCGCTGGCGCCAAGCAGCTGCAGCACGCCGATCTCTTCGCGGCGCGCCTGGATGTCCAGGCGCACCGTGTTGCCGACCACCAGCGCGGCACCCGCGCCGAGCAGCACCGACAGCACCTGCACCAGCCGCGCGCCGAACGCCAGCCAGGCGTCCAGGCGCTGGCGCCACAGCGCATCGTGCTGCACCAGATCGGCCTCGGGCAGGCTTTCCAGCGCGCGTGCCAGGCGTGCGTCGTCCTTGCCCTGGCCCGGGGTGATCACCAGCAGCGAGGGCAACGGATTGTCGTTGAGCGCATCGATCGCCTCACCGAGGCCGGCATCGCGCAGTTCCTGCAGGCCCTGCTCGGGTGTGCGCACATTCACTTCGGCCACGTCATCGCGGTCGCGCAGCTGGCCGGCCAGGCGAAGCGCGCCGGGACCATCGATGTTGCCCTTCAGGAACACGTTGATGTCGCGCGACTGCTGCACGCTGCCGGCGAACTGCTTGAGGTTGTCCAGCGCGATCGACAGCCCCAGCGGCAACGCCAGGGCCAGCGCCATGACCATCACGGTCAGCAGGGTCGCCCACGGCTTGCGGCAGGCGCGGCCCAGGCTGAACACCACGCTGTGCACGTGGTGCTGGAACCAGACGCCCACGCGCGACGGGGCGGCGGCTTCGCTGTTTTCGTTCTTCGCCATCGGTTACTCCGCCAGGTCCTGCGGCGAGATGTCATCCACCAGCCGGCCGTGGTCGAGGATCAATACGCGCTTGCGCATGCGGCGCAGCAGCGGCAGGTCGTGACTGACCACCAGCACGCTGGTGCCGCGCGCGGGCAGCTCGGCGAACAGGGCCATGATCTCCGCTGCCAGGGTGGGGTCGAGATTGCCGGTCGGCTCATCGGCCACCAGCAGCTTGGGCTCGCCGACGATCGCGCGGGCGATGCCGACGCGCTGCTGTTCGCCGGCCGACAGCTGCGAGGGCAGCGCCTTCTCGCGATGGCCCAGCCCCATCCGCTCGAGTACCGAGCGCACGCGCTTGTTGATGTCACTACGGCGGGTACCGCGCAGGATCAGCGGCAGTGCAACGTTCTCGGCGATGGAGCGGTCCATCAGCAGGCGGTGGTCCTGGTAGACCGCCCCCACCGCGCGTCGGTGGCGCGGCACGTCGCCGCCGCGCACCTTCAGCAGGTTGCGCTCGTCGAACACCACCGCGCCGCGGCTGGGCCGCTCGTCGAGGTGGATCAACTTGAGCAGCGTGCTTTTACCCGCACCGGAATGGCCGGTGACGAACAGCATCTCGCCCGGCGCGACCTCGAAGCTGACATCGGTCAGCGCCTCGTGGCCACCGGCGTACTGTTTGCTGACATTGTCGAAGCGCAGGACACTCATGCCCCGATTATGCAGGACCGGCGCGACGTCGTGGAGACGGTGGGTGCCACCGGCCCCGCCTGGTGGGTGCCGACCGTTGGTCGGCACACCTTTCAAAGCCACCCGACCAACGGTCGGGTGCTACCCGCTGATCGGCAGCGCCGATCAGCTGCCCGACAGCATCCGGCGGATCTTGCGGCCGATGCGGGTCAGGAACGAGTCACCGGTATCGGCGGCGGTACGCACCGGCTTGGCCACCACCTGCACCGGGGTCACCGGGCTGGCGCCGTTGCCGGCGTTGGCCTGTACACCCTCGGTACCTTCGACCGGACGGCCGTGGCGACGACGACGGCGCTTGCGCGGCTTGTGCTCACCGTCCACCGTGGCTGCCGGTGCGCCTTCGGCACGCGGCGGGCGCGGCGGACGCGGGGCCTGGGCGGCGGCGCCTTCGGCACCGGCAACCGCGGCGGCAGCGCCCTGCTCGCCTTCCACGCGCGGCTTGCGCGGGCCACGCGCACGGCGTTCGCCGCTGCGTTCACCGTCGCGACTACCGCGGCCACCACCACTGCCTGAGCGGCCGCCGCTGCGGCCACCGCCCCGACGCTCTTCCTCGGCGGCGCGGGCTTCGCGCGCTTCGCGGAAGATCTGGCCGACGCTTTCGTTGTCCTCGCCTTCCTCGCCTGCCGCCGGCGCCGGGCGTTCCGGGCGCGGCAGCGGGGTCAGCAGTTCCTTGGTGACCGGCTCGGACGGAATCTTCTGCTCGATATAGGCCTCGATGTCCGGCAGGCCCATGGCGTAGCGCTCGCAGGCGAAGCTGATCGCGTCGCCCTCCTCACCCAGGCGCGCGGTGCGGCCGATACGATGCACGTAGTCTTCGGCGTCGAACGGCAGGTCGTAGTTGTAGACGTACTTGATGCCGTCGATGTGCAGGCCGCGCGCAGCCACGTCGGTGGCCACCAGGATTTCCAGCTGGCCCTTCTGGAAGCGGTTGAGCAGGCTCTCGCGCTTCTTCTGCGGCACATCACCGGACAGCACGCCGACACGGTAGCCGGCCTTTTCCAGCGAACGCGCCACGCGCTCGACGAACACCTTGGTGTTGACGAAGACCATGGTGCGCGCGCCTTCGCTGCGCGACAGCAGGCCCAGCAGCAGCGGAATCTTTTCGTCGTCGGCCGGGAAGTAGATGCGCTGGCGCACGCGCGCGGCGGTGATGGTCTCGGCTTCGACCACCAGCTTCTGCGGTTCGTTCATGTGCTCGTAGGCCAGCTCCAGCACGCGATGGCTGAGGGTGGCACTGAACAGCAGGGTCTGGCGGGTGGTGCGCTCGGGCATGCGGCGGAGCAGGAAGCGGATGTCCTTGATGAAGCCCAGGTCGAACATGCGGTCGGCTTCGTCCAGCACGCAGATCTCGCAGGCGTGCAGCGACACCACCTTGTGCTGCTTCACATAGTCGATCAGGCGGCCCGGGGTGGCGATGATCACGTCCACGCCCTGCTGCAGCAGTTCGCGCTGCTTGTCGTAATCCACGCCGCCGTAGACCAGGGCGAAGCGCAGGCCCAGGTCGGAACCGAACTTCACCGCATCCTTGTGGATCTGGATGGCCAGTTCGCGGGTCGGGGCGAGGATCAGCGCGCGCGGATCTTCCGGCTTGCGGTCGGCCAGGGCCGGACGCGTCAGCAGGCGGTTCACGACAGCGACCAGGAAGGCCAGGGTCTTGCCGGTGCCGGTCTGGGCCTGGCCGGCAACATCACCACCGGGCAGCGCGACGGGCAGGGTCAGCGCCTGGATCGGGGTGCAACGGGTGAATCCGGCTCCTTCAAGACCGGCCTGCAGGGCCGGATGCAGCTCGAAGGAGGAAAAGGTCAAATCGGTCAGCGGTTTGTCGCTCATGAGTCCGTCTTGGTATGGCCGCCGGCCCGTGGGGCGGCTGGCACTTCAGCGTCTGGGGGCACCGTCGCAAACTGCGGCCCCTGCGGCGGGTTGGCAGGCTGGGACCACCCGGTCCGCGCGCCGCACAATGCCCCAGTTTACCGCACTCGGGCAGGCAAACCGGAATGCGGCGTCTCATGGCATCCAGAGACGCTACCTTCACCCAGCCACACCGGACTTGAACGGCCTGCCCGGGTTCGCTGGTGTCGCCCACTGCCAGCCCCATGTACAGGAAGACAGTGAAATCCGACACATACCGGCCATCGAAGCGATCACGATACGCTGGGTTCCAACCGGCGCCTGTCCCTGCCCTGCGATAGGGGTACACTGCCGGCCGTGAGCGTCCAGGCATCCCGCCGAACGCACCGCGGCAGTGCGCCGCGAGGCAACGACGAGGGTCGCGCCACCGGGCATGGCCCAGTTCACCCACCTCCGGCATGGCCGGGTGCAATCCAAGACGAGAAACCAAGATGAGCGACAAGGTTGTACATGTCGGCGATGCCGACTTTGATAGCGCAGTGCTGAATTCCAAGGAACCGGTGCTGGTCGATTTCTGGGCCGAGTGGTGTGGCCCGTGCAAGATGATCGCCCCGGCGCTGGACGAACTGGCCGATGCCTACCAGGGCCGCGCCAAGATCGCCAAGGTCAACGTTGACCACAACCGTGCGCTGGCCGCCAAGTACCACGTGCGTTCGATTCCGTACCTGGTCGTGTTCAAGGACGGCGAGAAGGTCGGCGAGCAGATCGGTGCGGTGGGCAAGGCCCAGCTGGCCGGCCTGCTGGACAAGGCCCTGGCCTGATCCTTCGGTTCTCCGGCAGCCGCCGAACGCGGCTGCCGGCGGCGCCCCTGCGCCCATGATGAATGCTGTTCCCGGCGACCCTTGCATGGCGCCGCAGGCCGATGATAGTGTCGGCATATCCGGCCGCGTTCGCGTGCCGCACCCTCTGGACGCAGTTTCTTCCAGACCCATTCCCAACGTTCGCCGCCCCAGCCGGGCGCTCGCACCTTCAAGCGAGGAATAACGCTCTTGTCCGATAACACTTCCGAAACCGGCAGCGCCGATGCGCCCGCCGAAAAGCGTGTGCGCAAGCCCCGCGTGAGCAAGGCCGCCGCCCCGGCAGCCGCCGAAACCAGCGCCGCTCCGGCGCAGCCGACGCTGCCGTTGGCCTCCGCGCCCGAAGCTCCCGCGCCGGCGCCTGCCGCAGCACCTGCACCGAGCGCGCCCGCCGCCGAGGCCCCTGCCAGCAGTGGCGGTGGCGAAGGCAGCGAAGGCCGCGAATCCGGCCAGCCGCGCCAGCAGCACAACCATCAGGGGGGCGGCCAGAACCAGGGCCAGAACCCATACAACCAGAATGGCCAGCAGGGCCAGGGGCAGGGCAACCGCCGCGACCGCTTCCGCAACCGCCGCGACCGTGACCGCAACAACCGCTTCCGCGACGAGGGCATGCCCAACGACGGCGGCGAGCAGCAGCCGTTCGTGCCGCGCCCGCACGCCAACGTGCCCGAGGGCTTCCCGGTCTATTCGCTGAGCGACCTCAAGCGCATGCCGGCACAGAAGCTGCTGGAAATCGCCGAGCAGCTGCAGATCTCCGAAGGCGTGGCCCGCGCCCGCAAGCAGGATGTGATCTTCGCCCTGCTGAAGGTGCTGACCCGCCACGGCGATGGCGTTGCCGCCGACGGTGTGCTGGAAATCCTGCCGGATGGCTTCGGTTTCCTGCGCGCGGCCGAAGCCAGCTACCTGGCCGGCCCTGACGACACCTACATCTCGCCCAGCCAGATCCGCCGCTTCAACCTGCGCACCGGCGACCACATCTCCGGCCGCATCCGCTTCCCGAAGGACGGCGAGCGCTACTTCGCGCTGAACATCGTCGACACCATCAACGGCGAGCCGATCGAAGCGTCGAAGAACAAGGTGCTGTTCGAGAACCTGACCGCGCTGTTCCCGCGCCGCCGCTTCACCCTGGAGCGTGGCAACGGTTCGTCGGAAGACATCACCGGCCGCATCCTCGACCTGATGGCGCCGCAGGGCAAGGGCCAGCGCTCGCTCATCGTGTCGCAGCCGAAGGCCGGCAAGACGATGATGATGCAGCAGGTCGCCACCGCCATCACCACCAACCACCCGGACGTGCACCTGATCGTGCTGCTGATCGACGAGCGCCCGGAAGAAGTGACCGAAATGCAGCGCACCGTGCGCGGCGAGGTCATCAGCTCGACCTTCGACGAGCCGGCCGCGCGCCACGTGCAGGTGGCCGAAATGGTCATCGAGCGCGCCAAGCGCCTGGTCGAGCACAAGAAGGACGTGGTGATCCTGCTCGACTCGATCACCCGCCTGGCCCGCGCCTACAACAACGTGGTGCCGAGCTCGGGCAAGGTGCTGACCGGTGGCGTGGACGCCAACGCCCTGCACCGCCCGAAGCGCTTCTTCGGTGCCGCGCGCAACGTGGAAGAAGGCGGCAGCCTGACCATCATCGCCACCGCGCTGGTGGACACCGGTTCGAAGATGGACGAGGTGATCTACGAAGAGTTCAAGGGCACCGGCAACAGCGAAGTGCACCTGAGCCGTCGTATTGCTGAAAAGCGCGTGTTCCCGGCCATCGACATCAACCGTTCCGGCACCCGCCGCGAAGACCTGCTGATCGAGCCGGAACTGCTGCAGAAGATCTGGATCCTGCGCAAGCTGCTGCATCCGATGGACGAAATGGCCGCGATGGAATTCCTGCTCGACAAGATGAAGAACACCAAGTCCAACGACGAGTTCTTCGGTTCGATGAAGCGCTGATCCACGGCATTGATGGAACGAGAAGAGGCCCCGCCATGCGGGGCCTCTTCATTGGGACCATCGCTACCGTTCATGGGCACCATGGAGTTATCGGCAGATCTGCCTCGGGTCCAACCCCAGATCACGACAGATGCGATCATGCGCCAGATGCGCCGCCCGATGCCGGAGGCCAACGGCAGCCAGCCAGCCGGGAATGGAGGGCAAGAGCATCTCCCATACATCAGCCTGCAATCGCCCCCTCAATGCGATCAGCAGCTGGCGGGCCTCGTCCTTCGCACCCGCGAAGTACGCCGCAAAAGCAAATGTCTCCATGCAGACCCCGTGATAGCTGTCGCCATGAACGGATGCAATGTCCTGCAGACGACACTCCAGGGTTTCGGGCGTGGCACCGGCCCATTTCAGTATTGCGCGGCGTAGCCACGCAGCGGTTTCCTCGTTTCCGAGATGGCGGGAGATTCCTCGCATCGTGCTGAAGCTGTCTGCCGCGGTCAGGGCGTCATCCAGCACCGCTTGTGCAGCCACGATGTGCGAGCAGCTACCAGCGGGCGCGTTCTCAACCACCCAATCGGCAAATCGAAAATGATCATCGGGCTTGCCTCCCCAGCGCTGCCATGTCCCTCTCGCATACTGCACGATCGATGGGCAATGGAACGGCTCGGCCGCCATCGCCGCATCGAGCCATTCCTCCCTGTTTCCGTCACCTGCGCCGACCACGACGTTGCAGTGAATCAGGCCAGCCAGCGCCATTGCATTGCCAGGCTCCTGGGCCACGATGTTCGAGAGCTTCCGATATGCCTGCATCATGATCCCGGGGTATCTGCGTCGCCGCAACATCGGGATATCCGCTGCGTAACTCTCACCGCGGACTGTCCATGCCTTGTTGATGTCCGCATATGCAGAAACCAATAGAGGATGAGAGGACTGTGGCAACGCCTGCGTCCACGTCTTGATCCATCGACCAACCCGGCGTTCCACCGACAGGCGCCAGACAAGGTGCTCATGGGTTTCAGCCGCCCCCCCCGCCATCACGGCCTCGGCCGAAGCGTGGTCACCGGCATTCAGGTGCATGCGAACCCGCGAAAGATGGGATTCGACAAAGTGGCTTCGATGGGTTGCACAAGGAAGAACTCCCAAGCTCTGCAGCAGATATCGCATGAACGTGCATCCTCCAAACGCACCATGCTTTCAGTTCCCGAGGGCAGGTACCATGCGAATAGTTGTAGATTTCCTTGACCAGCCAGACTGGCCCTGCGCCCACGCGTCTTGGCACCGAGCCCGCTGCGGCAGGTTTTTTTTTGGCTGCAGGGCGACCTGTTTCACTTTGCCGCCGCTGACTTTTGGCGATAATTCGCCCGATACCCTGCCCGGCCCCAAGGGCGTGGCCACCGATTCCCGCTGTCGCCCCTTCCGGAGAACCGGTCGGGTCCAGCCTCCTGCCGGATCCGTCGACGCATGCGAACGCTGTCTCCCCGCCTCAACCTGGGCAAGCTGATCCTCGCCCTGGCCCTGCTCAGCGCCATCATCGCCCTGGCCAATACCCTGCTGGCCAGCTACCGGGTGCAGCGCGACCAGCTGGTCGGCAATACCCTGGAAGCCAACCGCGTCTATGCCACCAAGCTGGCCGAGACCACCCAGAACTTCCTGCTGGCCGCGCAGCAGGAGTTGGCCTACGCCGCCACCCGGCTGGGCCAGAGCAATCTCGATCCGGCACAGGCGCAGGACGAAGCCAGCCGCCTGCAGTTGCAGACCAACAGCTTCAATTCCTCGCTGGTGGTCGATGCCGATGGCCTGGTGATCGCCACCTCGCCACAGACCCTGCAGTTGCAGGGCGAGATCCTGCACAGCGTCGGCAACAACGCGGCACTGGCCGCGCGCCAGCCGATGATCAGTGACCCGTACCAGTCGGCCACCGGCAAGCTGCTGGTCTCGCTGTCGCACCCGATCTTCGACCGCCAGGGCCGCTATCGCGGCTACGTCAGCGGCACCCTCTACCTGCGCCAGCGCAGTGCGCTGCACACGCTGCTGGGCAAGCACTACTACCGCGACGGCTCGTACCTGTACGTGGTGGACCGCAATGGCCGCCTGCTGTACCACGCCGATGGCAAGCGGGTCGGCGACTACGTGGTCGGCAACCCGGCGGTGAAGGCAGTCGTGCGCGGTGAACGCGGTGCGCAGCAGGTCCGCAACAACCTGGGCGTGTCGATGCTGGCCGGCTATGCACCGGTACCGGCCACCGGCTGGGGCATCATCGCCCAGCGGCCGACCGAGGCCACGCTGCAGCCATTGTCGCGGTTGATGACCGCGGTGATCTGGAATGCGATCCCGCTCGGCCTGCTGTCACTGCTGGTCACCTGGTGGTTCGCCCGCCGCATCTCGATGCCGCTGTGGCAGCTGGCGCGAAACGTGCAGGGTGGCGAGGACACCGGCAACGCGATCAGCCACGTCAGCGGCATCCGCGCCTGGTACTTCGAGGTGGCCCAGCTCAAGCAGGCGGTGCTGCACAGCTTCAACGCGCTGCAGGACCGCATCGGCACGCTCAGCCGCGCCAACCGTACCGATCCGCTGACCGGCCTGCTCAATCGCCGCGGCCTGCAGCAGGCGCTGGATGCATTGCAGGTGCAGGGCATTCCGTTCGCGATCCTGGCGCTGGACATCGATCGCTTCAAATCGATCAATGACAGCCATGGCCACGACGTCGGCGACGCCGCCATCGTCCATATCGCCGACCAGATGCGCCGCTACTCGCGCGACAGCGACATCCTCTGCCGTGCCGGTGGCGAGGAATTCCTGCTGCTGTTGCCGGGCATCAGCACCGACTCGGCGCGCCAGGCCGGCGAGCGCCTGCGCCAGCACATCGCCGATCATCCGTTCGAGCCGGTCGGCACCATCACCGTGTCACTGGGCGTGGCCCACTTCCCCAGCTTCCATGTCGATGCCGAGCAGGCACTGCGGCTGGCCGACAAGGCCCTGTACATGGCCAAGGAACAGGGCCGCAACCGGGTGGTGGTCTACCCGTACGCGGACTGACGCGGAGCCGGGCTGCCCGGCTCCGCAGCGGGTCTCAGCTCTGTTGCAGCGGGGTCAGCAGGCGCAGGCCGCGCTTGGCGCCGTCCACCATGTAGACGCCGCCTTCCGGCAGCAGATCGCTGCCGGCCTGCTCGACCGGGTCAGCCTCGTGCCACGGCACGCTCTGCCGCGGCCCCGGAATGAAGGCGCGCCAGCGGCCATAGCGTTCCGCCTCTGCATTGGGATCATGGTTCAGGGCGAAGTTCACCGGGATGCGAACCGTCCAGCTGTCCCGGGTGCTGTCCTCGCCGGTGGTCGGCGGCTTGAAGGTCCAGGTACGGGCGGTGCTGACGCTGGCTCTGGCCAGGATGTCGCGCATCTTGGCCAGGGTCCGCTCGGACGCGACCACAGCCATGTTCACCTGCTCGGCGGCCACGTCGGCCACTGTTCCGTCGCGCGCCACCTTCACCAGCAGCAGCACCTCACCCTGGCCACCGTTTCGGTAGGCCGCCTCCGGGTAGCGCGGCGGTGTCATGTGCAGCGGGGTCACCGAATCAGTGGCCTTCGGATCGTACTCGCTGAAGTCGACACTGGTCATGCTGATTTCATAACCGCCATCGGCCGCAGCCTTGCCGCGCAGGCGAACGCGCAAAGGGGCCCGCGTGGCCACCGCCTGGCCAGCGCGCAGCGTGGGCTCGAAGCGCCAGCCCCCGATGGTGCCTTCGACGAAGGAGGCGATGCCCGGGGCGACCATGGCTTTCTGGTCCAGCACCAGCGAACTGACAGCGCCCTCCGGCGTGACCTCGATATGACCGGACAGCACCATGCTCATTTCCGCAGTCGCACGTACAGCACGTGCGGTCTGCGCAGTGGCGTCACCTGCAAGCAGGGGGGCGCCGGCACCGACGGCCAGCGCGAGGGCGAGAAACAGTGGGGAACGCATCATTGCCGGATCCTTGGTGATGAACAGCGAGCGTACCTCAGTCCCAATACTCATGACAGCCGGCTCAGGCCAGCCGGTGTGCACCCGCATAGGGCGGCGTATCCGGATAGTCCCCTCGTGCGAAGCGTTCCTGCAGGCCCTGCCACCAGCCCGGGTCGAACAGGTGCCGGTAGTGCTCGCGCACCGCTGCCAGCTCTGCAGCGGGCAGGCCCATGAACGGGCCGAAGCGCTCGGGAAACACGTCGCGCGGACCAACATGGAACCAGGGCTCGTCGGCCATGGCCTCCTCCGGCGTACGCGGCTGCGGCCACGCACGGAACACGCAGTCGCTGACCAGGCACAGCTCGTCATAGTCGTAGAACACGGCCCGGCCGTGCCGTGATACACCGAAGTTCTTCGGCAGCATGTCACCGGGGAAGATGTTGTTGCGCGCCATGTCGGTGATCGCCTGCGCATAGTCGAGCACCGCTGCACGTACCGCCTCCCCGCCCTGCTCGCGCAGGTACAGGTTCAATGGACGGAAACGGCGCTGCACGTAGCACAGTGCGATCTCCACCTCATCGCCATCAACGCGTACGCTCTGCGCGCACTGCTGCAGCAGTTCGTCCAGCAAGGCCGGCGCGAAACGCGCGCGCGGAAAACGCAGATGACGATAGGGCTGCGCATCGAGCAGGCGGCCGACACGATCGAGATTGAACACCAGCGCGTACTTCTCTTCCACCTGCTGCCGCGACATCGCCTTGGGCCACGCGAAACGGTCGCGGATCAGCTTGAACACCAGCGGATAGCTGGGCAGGGTGAACACCGCCATGACCATGCCCGGCGTACCTTCGGCATGCACCAGCCGCTCCTGCGGGTGCTCGTTGAAGTGGCGGTAGAACGTGCGGTAGCGCTCGGTCTTGCCCTGCTTGGCACGTCCCAGCACCGTGTAGATCTCATCGATGGGCTTGCCCGGCAGCAGGCTGCGCAGGAACACCACGGCATCGCCCACCGTACCCAGATCGGCCTGGAAGTAGCTGCGCGACACGCCAAACAGATGGGCGACATCACGGCGCCGGGTGAGCACCGCATCGGCTCGCAGCCCGCGCTCATCGTTGACCAGCGCGATCACGCAGGGCGAGAAGCGATGCTCACCGAACACGCGGCCAACCAGGTAGGCGCGGCGCTCGCGGTAGAACACCGTGTCGAGCAGTTCAATGCTGCGCACCGGCGTGTCCCCCCAATGGGCGAGGTCGTCCTGCAGGCGCACGGCAATGGCCGCCGCGCAACGCAACTGGTGCGCGTAGGGAATGTCGAAGCGGTAGTCGGCCAGCACGCGTTGCAGGGCCTCCACCGGTCGCGTCGGCGACACCGCGTAGGTATGCCGCGCGACGGGATGGGTGATCGCATCGGACGGCTCGACGTCAAAGGCGATGAACTCCAGCGCCGGATCCACGCCACGGGTGGAGAACAAGCGCCGCGACAGGGTGTTGTAGAACGTCTTGTACAGCTCGGCGTCAATCAGGCCCTGCAGCAGCGCGCTGTACCGCGCGTGCACCTGCAGCCACAGCGCACGCTCGCCGATCGCGTCACCGGCGAGCCGACGCAACGCATCCATCTGCTCGGCGATGCACAGGTCGTACAGGGCAATGCGCTCGACCGCATCCTGCCGCGCACCGGCCCAGTCGCGCTGCTCGAAGCGCTGCCGTGCCCGCGCGGTGATCGCCGCGAAACGGGCGTGGTACTGCTCGAAACCGTCGCGGATGGCACCTGCGATACGCGGTGCCAGCTCGGCAGCGATGTCAGGCTTGGACATGCGTAGCTAACCCGGGGAGGACCGGCTTCACCATACGCTGGCGTGGGGTTGCTTGTGTAGAGCCGAGCCCATGCTCGGCTGATCCAGGCAGAAGCAGCCGAGCATGGCTCGGCTCTACAGTTGCAAAGAGCAGTCGGGCGGGCTCGACTCTACCGAAGCCAATGGCTCAGATCGCCAGTTCGGCCTCCACGTCCTGCACCTTGCGTCGGGCCAGTGCAAGGTTGGACTTGGTCCGGTCCAGCACGATGTAGAAGAACAGTCCCTTCTTCTTCGCGACCGGTCGCATGATGTGGTACGCCTTGCCCAGCGAGATCAGGATATCCTCGATGCTGTCATTGAGGTTCAACGAGGCGGCGGTCTTCATCTTGGCCCGGATCACTTCGGTGTTGCCGGCAGCGGCCACCTCCATGTCCATGCCGGCACCGGCTTCGCCCAGCAGCATGCCGCTTTCGTAGTCGACCAGCGCCACTGCCTGCGCGCCGTCGATGCCCATCAGTGCGTTCAACGATTCATTCAATCCAGCCACGTCGCACCCCTTGTCGATGTTGGTTCGAGCCCCTCGTTCCCCTGCGGCCGGGCTCACGATCCGCCGAGTTCGGCCAGGATCGCCTGGCCACATTCCCTGCTCTGCCACAGCACCTGGCCGATCACGCTGCGCTGGTCGCAGGCCGCCATCAGCAGCAGCGGTGCACGTCCCTCGGCCTGGATTGCCAGCATCAGCACCTTCCCGCCCATCGCTTCCAGCATCAGCGTCTGCAGATCGCCCAGCACCAGTTCGCGCCCGACCGCCGCGGCCAGCGCCAGCATCGCGCTGGTCATTGCCGCCAGCCGTTCACCGCGCCCCTCGGCACCAGCGCTGACCAGGGCAAAGCCATCGACACTGGCCAGCACTACCGTGCGCACGCCTTCCACCCGCTGCTGCAGGTCCTGCAGCAGCGGCTGCAGGCGCGCACGCTGGCCGGCATCGGGCAGCACCGCCATCTGCCCGTCAGCCATGCGCGGCCACCAGTGCGTGCGCTTCCATTTCGCTCATCAGTACATCCATCAGCAGCAATCCCTGTTCGCGGTCGCGGGCATCCACTGCCAGCAAAGGCAGCGGTTGATCATCCAGGCTGGCGCGTGCAGCCCAGTCGTCCAGCGCAGCGTGCGGCGCCTGGTCGAGATGGGTGACCGCCACCACCAGCGCCAATGACGCTGCGAACGGCTGCAGCACCTGCAGGTAGTCCTGCAGCTCGCTGGCAATGCCGGCGCGGCGCGCGTCCAGCAGCAGCACCGCACCACGTGCCCCCTGCAGCAGGATCGGCCACAGGAAATCGAAACGCTGCTGGCCGGGTGTCCCGTAAAGCCGCAGGCGTTCGCCGTTGGGCAGGTCGATGTCTGCGTAGTCCAGCGCGACGGTGGTGGAGGCCTTGTCGGCACCGAGGCGATCACTGTTGGCCACATCGGTGTCGATCACCGCGCCGGCCGCGATGCTGCGCACGAGTGTCGACTTGCCGCTGCCCATGCCACCGAGCACGACCACCTTGTGCTCACGCATTGCGCTCGCTCCCACGCAGGTGGCGCCACAGGCGGGCAAGCAGGCCGTTGTCGGTGCCATTGCCGCGTAGGGCCGTCATCGGTGCCGCCGGGGCGCTCTGCAACTGCGCGTAACCGCAGAGATAGGCGGCATGGATGAAATCACGCACCGCCGCAGCCGGCAACTCGAGCAGCATCGCGCATTCTTCAACCGTGCACGCGCGCTTGAGCAGCAGCGAACACAAGCGGAAGCCATCGTGGTCGTGACCCAGCACGCGGAAATCCGGCCAGCGCAGCAGCTTCACCGAGGCGCCACGCAGGCGTTCGTCCAGTGCCTGCCAATGTCGGCTGCGCTGTGCCCACTGCCACAGCAGGGGCCGCAGTGGCTGGCGCGGCCGCTCACCGGCCAGGGCCTGCAGGCGAGCCGGCGTGAGCGCATCCAGCTGCAGGCGTTCGAAGGCCTCGGCCAGGCGCTCTACCAGCGCGCTCGCGGGCTCCTGCAACAGCACGGCCTGGTCATGCTCGAGGTCCATCAGCAGGACGGGGTCACCCGCGTCACTCAGCAGTGCCTGCCCCTGGCGCAGGGGCAGCCGCTCGCGCAGCAGGCGGGTGATGGCGTGTGCACCATCGGCAAGACGGATCGGTGCGGGTGCGTGCATGGTCAGGGGCTCCACTGCCAACTGCATCCCGCGCAGGGCGCGGCCGATGGCACCGTCATCAAGTATGTCCTGAGGGCCATCGCCGTCGCGCAGCTGGCCCCCCAGATCCTCGATCCAGCACTGCAGTCGCGGGCGTTGCTGGCGCATGCGCAGGGCCGCGTTGCGCAGCGCCGGCGTATCGCGGATGACCAGCAGGTCGCAATCGTCCAGATCCTGGCTGCGGCGGATCTGGCCGTCCGGCAGCGCCGATGCTACGCGTAGCCGCTGCAGCAGGGCCTGCTCGCCCTGGATGTCGGTTCCCACTACCAGCACGCGTGCCATCCGTGTTCCCCGTGCGGCCACCTCCCCGGTGGCCTCGCGTCGCCAAGGCTAGGACATCGCCAGCGGCAGCCGTCGTGATCGACTGCTCAGATCGGGAGCGGTTGCAGACGGTGTCCGATCGGTTCTGCGACGGCCATCGCGGGCAAGTTTCATGCCGCTTTGACGGCATTCCGACGGCCAACGGATGTCACGGTTCTGGACGCGGGTCGAATGGGGCCGCCCCAAAAAAAACCCGCGCCGAAGCGCGGGTTCCGGGGTCACGACCGAACGGCGACGGATCAGCCGCGCAGCTGCTCCAGCGCGGCATTGAAGGTCGCGCTCGGGCGCATCGCCTTGCTGGCCTTGGCCACGTCCGGACGGTAGTAGCCGCCGATGTCCACGGCCTTGCCCTGCACCGCGACCAGCTCTTCGACGATCTTCTGCTCGTTGTCGGTCAGCGCCTTGGCCAGCGGGGCGAAGCGCGCCTTCAGGGCGGCGTCTTCGTCCTGCGCGGCCAGGGCCTGGGCCCAGTACAGCGCGATGTAGAAGTGGCTGCCACGGTTGTCGATGCCACCCAGCTTGCGCGACGGCGACTTGTCGTTGTCCAGGAACTGGCCGTTGGCTTCGTCCAGCGCCTTGGCCAGCACACGGGCAGCGGCGTTGTCGTAGCGGTTGCCCAGGTGTTCCAGCGACGCGGCCAGGGCCAGGAATTCACCCAGCGAATCCCAGCGCAGGTAGTCTTCCTCGACGAACTGCTGCACGTGCTTCGGCGCCGAACCACCGGCACCGGTCTCGAACAGGCCGCCACCGGCCATCAGCGGCACGATCGACAGCATCTTGGCGCTGGTGCCCAGCTCCATGATCGGGAACAGGTCGGTCAGGTAGTCACGCAGCACGTTGCCGGTCACCGAGATGGTGTCCTCGCCCTTGCGGATGCGGTCCAGCGAGAACGCGGTGGCTTCCACCGGCGGCAGGATGCGGATGTCCAGACCGGCAGTATCGTGGTCCTTGAGGTACTGCTCGACCTTGGCGATGACCTGCGCGTCGTGGGCACGGGCGGCATCCAGCCAGAACACGGCCGGGGTGCTGCTCAGGCGGGCGCGCTCGACGGCCAGCTTCACCCAGTCCTGGATCGGCGCGTCCTTGGTCTGGCACATGCGCCAGATGTCACCGGCTTCGACGGCATGCTCGAACACCACGGTGCCAGCATCGTCGGTGACCTTGACCACGCCATCGGCGGCGATCTGGAAGGTCTTGTCGTGCGAGCCGTACTCCTCGGCCTTCTGCGCCATCAGGCCGACGTTCGGCACCGAACCCATGGTGGCCGGATCGAAGGCACCGTGCGCCTTGCAGTCGTCGATGACGGCCTGGTACACGCCGGCGTAGCAGCGGTCCGGAATGACGGCCTTGGTGTCCTGCAGCTTGCCTTCGGCATTCCACATCTTGCCGGAGTCGCGGATCATCGCCGGCATCGAGGCGTCGACGATCACGTCGCTCGGCACGTGCAGGTTGGTGATGCCCTTGTCCGAGTTGACCATGGCCACGCCCGGGCGCTGTGCGTACTCGGCAGCCAGGTCGGCTTCGATCGCAGCACGGGTGGCTTCCGGCAGCGACGGCAGGCGCGCAGCCAGGTCACCGATGCCGTTGTTGGCATCGAAACCGGCCTGCTTCAGCACGTCGGCGTGCTTGGCCAGCACGTCCTTGTAGAACTCGTTCACCGCCACGCCGAACATGATCGGGTCGGAGACCTTCATCATGGTCGCCTTCAGGTGCAGCGAGAACAGCACGCCCTGGGCCTTGGCATCGGCAATCTGCTCGCCGATGAACGCGGCCAGTGCCTTGCGGCTCATCACGGCGGCATCGACGATCTCGCCGGCCTTGACCGCGGTCTTTTCCTTCAGCACAGCGGTGCTGCCGTCATTGCCGTGGAAGGTGATCTTCAGCGAACCGGCATTGGCCAGGGTGGCCGACTTCTCGCTGCCGTAGAAATCGCCGGCGGCCATGTGCGCGACATGCGACTTCGAATCCGGCGCCCAGGCGCCCATGCGGTGTGGGTGCTTGCGCGCGTAGTTCTTCACCGACAGCGGTGCACGGCGGTCGGAGTTGCCTTCGCGCAGCACCGGATTCACCGCGCTGCCCTTGACCTTGTCGTAGCGCGCCTTGTAGTCGCGCTGCTGGTCGTCGGCCGGGGTTTCCGGGTAATCCGGCAGCGGATAGCCCTGGTCCTGCAGTTCCTTGATGGCCGCCTTCAGCTGCGGCACCGAGGCGGAAATGTTCGGCAGCTTGATGATGTTGGCGTCCGGGGTGGTCGCCAGTTGGCCCAGCTCGGCCAGGTCGTCGCTGACCTTCTGCGCGTCACTGAGCAGTTCCGGGAACTGCGACAGGATGCGGCCGGACAGCGAGATGTCACGGGTTTCCACCACGATGCCGGCCGTACCGGTGTAGGCGTCAACGATCGGCAGCAGCGAC
This sequence comes from Stenotrophomonas sp. A3_2, assembly GCF_036624925.1. Classification (NCBI taxonomy): domain Bacteria; kingdom Pseudomonadati; phylum Pseudomonadota; class Gammaproteobacteria; order Lysobacterales; family Lysobacteraceae; genus Stenotrophomonas; species Stenotrophomonas sp. A3_2. The sequence goes on along the minus strand of NZ_JAZKVY010000252.1, from coordinate 2,006 downwards.
TGGGTGGCCAGGAACGGGGCTTCGTCGGTCAGCGTGTAGAGAATCTTGGACATGGGGGACTTGGACTCTGTAGCAGTGCTCAGGGGAAGGCCGGCGCCAGCGCCGGGCCACGTGCAACCGTGTCGCGCGCGGGGCCGGGCCCCACGCTTTCCCCCGTCGCCGTCAGGGTGGGCGCGCGGCGGGGAAACCCCTGCATTGTCGCGTTTTCAACCGCGCGGGGCAAAGCCACGCCATACGCGACGGTACTGGACCGCTGTGTTTCGTCGTTGGCTCGCTTCCGGTCTGGAAGCTGGGGCTTGATGGCTAGTTCGACTTCCCGCTCGTGGAGGCACGCATGACCCACTCCGACAATCGCTGCCCCCACTCGGCACGCCTCGGACAGGTCAACGTCTGTGCGCGCTTGCTTTGCTGGAAGTTGCAGACACGGAATCCCCCGACGACGGCGGCCAGGCTGGCGAGTTCATCCGCCGTCGCTGCGGAACCTCGGATGTGCAGCGAACCGGCGCCAGACGATCCGGGCCGAACGTAGACGTCGTACCGGGTGGAAGGTCCTTCCGACCTTACGTATCCCGACACGGCATATCCGCCGTCCGTGAAACGCAGATCCGGCGTGCTTCCTGCAGGCTTTTCGGGGGCGTCGCCCTCGTAGATCAGGGCGACTTCCTTACTATCGTGCCTGATAAGGTGCAGACCAGAGTCAACAGGTGCCTCGTAGGTCACAGACATTCCTGTCGGCACCCGCACACAGGCGCCGTATAGGAAGTGGTCGCAACTGTAGCTCCAGAGATTCGCAGGTCCCATTGCGAGTGTGAGCGCAATCCAGCTGAGCATCCTGTCCCCCGATCTGTCCGTGGTCCGTTCAGCGTATCCCGCTAGGCCCCAAAGCGGACATCGCCCAATAAAAAAGGACGCAGCCTCGCGGCTGCGTCCATCGTGAGCCCTGCCGGGAGAGAGTCGGCTGGACTTACTTGACCTCGAACTCCTGCGGCGTTCCGGCCGCCTTGCCATCGACGGTGACTTCGGCGCGGTACTTGCCGGCCGGCCAGCCCTTTGCATTCTTGAACGTGACGTTGGTGGTTTCCGCACCACTGGTGTTCAGGGTGGCGGTCTGTTCGCCGGCCACCTGGCCGTCCTGATAGGTCAGCTTCGCGCCAACGTTGACATTGTTTGCCGCACCGTCGGTCTTGACCGAGACGATGATGTCGTCCTTCGGTGCGAACAGAGCCGTCGTCGCAACCGACTTGTCGGCGGCGGCGGTCTTTCCGACCGTGACCGACGAGACGCTGACAGCAGCGGCTTCGGCCATCGGCGGCGGCGCGCCGGTCATCGGGGCCGGTGCTGCCGGTTCGGCCGGAGCGGTCGCTGCCGGAGCGGCATTGTTGTCGGTCGACTCTTCTTTCTTCTTGCAACCGACCAGGGCGACGCTGCCCAGCAGGGCGGCGATCAGGGCGGTCTGGAGCGGGGTGGTCTTGATCATTCGGGGTTCCTCCCAGGGATTGTCGGACGGCGTTCTGGCCGGCTTACTTCGGCGGCAGTTTCAGGGTCTGGCCCGGGAAGATCTTGTCCGGGTCATCAAGCACATCGCGGTTGGCTTCGAAGATCTTCTTCCAGGCATTGGCGTCGCCCAGATGCTGCTTGGCGATCTTCGACAGCGAGTCACCCTTCTGCACGGTATAGGTGCCGCCGCTGACAACGTCTGCGGTGCTGTCCACCGAAGCGCTGACGCCGGAGAAGTCCGCCTTCGGCACCTGCTCGGCGGTACTGTCGACACTGCCACTGACGCCGGAGAAATCGGCTTTCTTCTCGGTACTCATCCACAACTCCCGTCTGCATGACTACGTGATTGGCACGGTGCCATGGCGGTTGTTAAATGGGGATGGTGCAGATGTGAAGCCGGCCCCGGGGGCGGCTGAACAATCGGGGGAATGGACACCCGGTAGTGCCGGCCGCTGGCCGGCTGTGCCACGGGATCCGGCCTTGGCCGATTGCCGGCCAGCGGCCGGCAC